>CAMBDK010000001.1 GCA_945865315.1 Chitinophaga pinensis
CGGAGTGGCAATTTGGCTTCCGCCTTTCTCTACTCTACTAAAATCGATGACAAGGGTTTCAGTGTAAAGGATGAAGAGAAAATTTCAGTATTTTTTAAAGATTTGAAAATACAATACGAATCGCAAACTAAACATCAATTAGTAAGTGAGTTAAACTGGATTTCTGACTTTCCGAAAATCGGAATATGTGTTATAGTAGCAATTATAGCATATGCAGAAAAAGGCTTCATAAAAATGCTACTTACGTATCGAATCAGTTTAGATATCAGATTCTCTTCTTTTAAAATAATTAGCGAAGTTTGAAATAGCTATTAAATCCATTTCTAGGTTAGATAGTGGGATATTTCTTGCTACACGCCGAAAGGCAAAGCCTTTGAGTGAAAACTCAGAGGCTTTTTTTGTGCATTTCTAAATATGAATTTTCGAAAGAATTCTTTATCTTGAATCTTTCCATTCTCGATTTCCACAGTGCTAGAGAAAAAAAGTTACTTTTATCAGAAATTACAAAGATAAAAAATGAAATTGCCAAAATATCCATTAGCTTCTGGGGTCAAATTACTGTCTTTTGAATTTATCAGTGAAGGACCAAAAGGGCTTATTTACAAACTGGTGCAATTTAAGCAGACCAACTTGAAGGATGTTTATAATCTTGCTTTTGGAGACAAAGACCACGCTACGGGAGAAATTGACGATATAGTTATTTCCAACAATAGTGATAGTGAAAAAGTTTTGGTGACAGTGGTGGCAACGGTTTACGCTTTTACTGACAAGTATCCAGGTGCTATGATATACGCTACAGGCAGCACAAATGCACGGACGCGGCTTTACCGAATGGGAATTGCAAAATATTTTTCGGAAGTGACAAAAGATTTCGAAATTTTAGGAGAGCGAAATGATGACTGGGAAACTTTCAGAAAAAATATTGATTACGATGGATTTCTCGTAAAGAGAAAAAGAAAAAGTAGTTACAAATTGAAATAATGCTTACCTTTGCAATATGAAAATCATAAAGGAAATAAAAAAACGAAAAACCCCAATCGTCCGGATTGACAACTCATTGAACAAATACGATGACATTGTTTTGTTCCCTGATAAGTTGGCAAAAGCCAATGAAATGTTGCGAACGGTGGGGCTTCCGAAACAGTGGACAAATAGAGTGTGATTTAAAAGACTAATGTCTCAGTTCAACACTTTTTATATAATCAGCAAACCCTGAAACTTCCATTAAATCCTTTTCCAGGTTAGATAGTGGGATATTTCTTGCTGCTACAAAGAAAAGCCTCTGAAATTAAAACTTTCAGAGGCTTTTTCTTTTTTTATTCTTCTGGATTGTAGGATTTCTCCAAAACCTGCAGTTTTATTGTTTTCCTTAGCATTGAAAATATTAATTTGCCCCGCCTTACAACTTATGCTTTAACAGACTATAAATAAAATAGTTTTATAAATGTACATGAAGAAGCCTTATTTTTTAATCATTAGACCCATAAAATTTTTCGTCTTTTTAAATATATTATTAAATATTAACAATTATTTGAAAAAATGCAAATGCTCAATTTTACTTATTATATTTGTAGTCGAATTAAATAGGGGAAAAAATGAAAAAAATACTTTTATTAATAACAGTCTGTTTACACTTACTATTATTAAGCTGTGGTGATTCTAAAAATGAAGAATCTACTAAATTAATTCCTGGAATGATGGAATTAAGTATTAAAATTAATGGTAATAATCTTTTAATTATGGTTCCAGATTCTACAAATGGAAAACTTAATTTAATTGAGCAACCGTGGGGTGCTACCGAAATTAAAGTAGGTGTAAATTATCAATTGTCGATAGAGGAAGCCGATGGTGACATAGCTTTAATAAAAAGCGATATTTCAGGAAATGAGGTATTTAAACTTACACGTTATTTGAAAGACGAACCTTCCATGTTATTTTGGGAGGCTAAAAATGAAAATATGCCAGACCCAAGGTTTCACTTTTATTTAATTACAAAGGTGGGAGAATTAAATTATGTGATAAAAGAGACTGAAAACGGCGATGCATACAATGAAAAATCGATTAATACAATGATAATTTCAGCTAATACATTAAAAACAAAATCATTGGAAAAGATAAATTAATAAGAATATCTTTTGCTTTTTTAACGCCCAATTTATTTAAATATAAAGGTTCATTTATTTTTACCCTTAATTTCTGAATCTTTTTGTTTGTAAATTTTCGATGTTATTTTTTGTTTTAAATTCTGAATTAATTTGTCACCTTATTTTATTTAGATTTTATTTTTTTTGGAATTTATAAATACATAATTATTATATTAAAATACTATGGCAACAGACAAATTTGAAGCTCACGATTATTATTTAATGGATGAGCTATTAACTGATGAGCACAAACTTATACGTGAAACAGCTCGTGCATGGGTTAAAAAAGAAGTTACTCCAATTGTTGAAGATGCTTGTCAAAATTCTAAATTTCCTAAGCAATGGATTAAAGGTTTAGCTGAAATAGGTGCTTTCGGATCTTATATCCCTACTCAATATGGTGGTGCAGGATTAGATCAAATTTCTTATGGTATTATAATGCAAGAGTTAGAGCGTGGTGATAGCGGTTTGCGCTCTACAGCATCTGTTCAAAGTTCATTAGTAATGTACCCTATATATTCTTTTGGCACCGAGCACCAAAAAAAGAAGTACCTCCCCAAATTAGCAGCTGGTGAAATGATGGGATGTTTTGGTTTAACTGAACCCGATCATGGATCAAATCCTTCTGGAATGCTAACAAATATTAAAGAAAAAGAAGATCACTACCTTTTGAATGGTGCTAAAATGTGGATTTCAAACTCTCCTTTTGCTGATATTGCTGTTGTTTGGGCAAAAGATGAAGCTGGCGATATTCGCGGAATTATTGTTGACAGAGGGTTAGAAGGTTTTACTACACCTGAAACGCATGGGAAATGGAGTTTGAGAGCAAGCGCTACCGGTGAATTAGTATTCGATAATGTTAAGGTCCCTAAAGAAAATATTTTCCCTGATATTAAAGGATTAAAGGGCCCATTGAGTTGTTTGAATTCTGCTCGTTATGGAATTTCATGGGGAGCTATTGGAGCTGCGATGGATTGTTATGACTCAGCTTTGCGTTATTCAAAAGAAAGAATTCAATTTGGCAGACCAATCGGAGGTTTTCAGCTGACGCAAAAAAAATTATCTGAAATGATAACCGAAATTACAAAAGCCCAATTGCTGACATGGAGGTTGGGAATGCTGAAAAATGAAAACAGAGCTACACCTGCACAGATATCATTGGCTAAAAGAAATAACGTGAATATGGCTTTGCAAATAGCGCGCGAAGCTCGTCAGATTCATGGTGCAATGGGAATAACAGGCGAATATCCAATTATGAGACACATGATGAATTTAGAATCTGTAATTTCTTATGAAGGAACCCACGATATTCATTTATTAATAACCGGAATGGATATTACGGGTTTAAATGCTTTTCAATAATAAAAGATTATATATTTTTCAACTTTAGAAGAAAGTTTATGGCCACCCCGCCAAAATACTTATCTTTCTAACCTTCTTTCGCATTATATAATAGAACCTGAAGCCACTATTCAATAGAGAATTGAGTTAATTACTTAGACCGTACAATTTGAAAAAAACCTGCAAATACTTCATTTTCATCAATTGTTGTTCCCTTATAACTCTTTTTCCCACTTGATGGTTTAACTTTTACTGATCCAAGTTTGGAAGAAGGCACAGTAAGAACATAATAATAGGTGCCATCAGAATACTTATCACCACTCCAGTTATTTACGTAATTAGAAGTTCCATAAATTTTATTTCCAAAGCGATTATAAATTACCAATGAGCTACCAGGAAATTCATCCAAATTTTCAATAAAAAAAGTCTCGTTTATTAGAGATCCTTTACTATCCGGAGTAATAATATTAGGAATATTTAATAAACAGTTTTGCGCAACATTAACCATTAGCTGCTCATTCTGAGTGTTTCCGCAATTGTCCAAAACGTTAATTGTATATAAACCTTCTGCCGATACAATAATATTAGCATTGGCTGTTCCTGCCGCATTTATTGTATCTATGCCATTGCTTGTCCACAAATAAGTTAATGGTTGCGCACCACCTGTTGTTACTACATTTAAATTTACAACATCCTCCGGACAAGCGGTAACATCATTTCCTACAGTTAATCCAAGTGGAAGAGGAATATTTAATGTAATGGAAATACTATCAGTATTATTTGGTGTCGGATCCGGACTATCTGCACAAGCATCGGATACAGTGATTGTATAAGTTGTGCTAACTAAAGGAGTTACTGTTTGATTGTTTGTAGGTATTCCATTTGACCAACTATACGTATAAGGCTGCAGACCACCAGTTGCATTAACCAATAAATTCACCGGCCCCACTGTACAATTTAAAATAGTATCATTACTGATATAAGTTAATAATATTGGAGATAATTCAGAGATGTAAAGTTCCGCATTTGCATTTAAAGTGCAGGCTCCTGTTAGGTTAATTGAAAGAAGAATAGTTTCCATAGCTTCCCCGGCACCATCAACTAATCCATTTATACAATAGGATAAAGAATCCTGCCCGGCAGTAAAATTAAGCTGTGTAGGCAAAGCCGGACTATAATCAACCCCATTAGTAGCGGTGCCGCCAATAGTTAAGGTATAGCTTGCAGCTTCAGATATATTAATCATTCGTACAAAATAAATACAAGCTTGGCCGCAGCCTTCATAAAAGGTAGAATCATTTGCAGCACCAATAATCACTGAGGCGGTGATTACAGGAATAGGAAAAAGTGAAACAGTTACGCTATCAATAACGGCAGGTGTTGGGTCGGTCGGAGAACCATTACAAGCATCATTAACCGTTACCATGTATGTTGTATTTGATGTAGTATTCACTGTTGGGTTTGAAGTTGTTCCTGCCCCATTTGTCCATAAATAAGTATATGGCTGAACTCCTCCTGATACATTTGCTAATAAAGTTACAGGAGCAAGCATATTACATAGCGTTGTATCGTTGCTGATTGAAGTAATTAATATTGGAGATAGTTCAGAGATATAAAGTGCAGCATTTGCATTTAAAGCACATACTCCTGAAAGATTGAATGAAAGGAGAATAGTTTCCATAATTTCTCCAGCACCATCAACTAATCCATTTATACAATAGGACACGGAATCCTGTCCGGCTGCAAAAGAAATCGTTGTTGGCAACGCCGGACTATAATCAACCCCATTAGTAGCGGTGCCGCCGATAGTTAATGTATAGGTTTCAGCTTGTGAAATATTAATCATTCGAACAAAATATATACAAGCCTGTCCACAGCCTTCATAGAATGTAGAGTCATTTGAACTACCATAACTTACTAAGGCTGTGATTGAAGGAATAGGAGAAATGGAAACAGTTACGCTATCAATAACGGCAGGTGTTGGGTCGGTCGGAGAACCATTACAAGCATCATTAACCGTTACGA
Source organism: Chitinophaga pinensis (assembly GCA_945865315.1). Lineage (GTDB taxonomy): Bacteria > Bacteroidota > Bacteroidia > 2-12-FULL-35-15 > 2-12-FULL-35-15 > 2-12-FULL-35-15. Next base: position 5,511 of record CAMBDK010000001.1, read on the forward strand.
TGTATGTTGTATTTGTTGTTGGGTTCACTGTTGGATTTGCTATTGCTCCTGCCCCATTTGTCCATGAATAAGTATATGGCTGAACTCCTCCTGTCACATTTGCTAATAAAGTTACAGGAGCAAGAATATTACATAGTGTTGTATCGTTGCTGGTATTCAGCAGCATGGGTGTGTATTCATTTAAATAAACTGTTACGGAACTAGATGGCGGAATACAAAGGCCTGTTCCTTGCGCAGCTATTGTTAAAATAATTGACTCGAATCCTTCAACATTTCCATCCAAAAGTGCATTAAAACAGATCGAAATAGAATCTTGCCCGGCAGCAAAGATAAATTGGGTAGGGAGAGGCGTTCCAATGCCTGCATTAACTTCATAATAATCAGTACCATTAACAGCTGTTCCGGTTATTCCAACATTAATAGTATCGGTACTTGTAATGTTTGCAGCCCTTATAAAATAAAGGCAAGCCGTACCACAGCCTTCATAAAGAATAGTATCGTTAGATCCACCATAACTAATTTCTGAAATGATAGCTACACCAGAACTAGCAAAACTTCCCGCCTCTAAAAAAACTCCTGAATCAAGCACATCATCGCCACCATCGCCAATGGCTATTTTGATATGATATGTTTGCCCGCATTGCACAGCCGAAATAGCTGTTAATGGAACCGTAAAGCCATCATACTGGATAGTTGACCCATCAGCAGCTGTGCCCGATCCCCATCCATCACCATTATCAAAATAATATGCACTATTGGTGTTTAAATTTAAATTAAACATGGTAACAGGAAGTGAAGTCCCAGGAATTATTGCAATATTTTCTGAATTATTGCTATATGGCCCTGTAATTCCGGGCCCACTAATAAAAAAACCAAAACCATCGTTAATCCCTCCGGGCAAAGAACTGACAAACTCCATATACTCTTCCGATCCAAAAACATAGCGAAATTTTACCGTATCGGAAGTTGGAACAAAATCAAATTCCAATATAGTAGCATCAAAACTTGTTGTAGGTGACATTATCAAGTCCAAGTCAGGGTCACCAGGTAAAGCATTTCCTAGGGATGAGCTTCCGTTATTATTAGGGCCAACAGCATTGGCAAGGTCTCCGCAAGTTAAAAGGACACCTGATGTAAAACCAATATTGGAACTTGATCCATTAAATGAGCCACTGGAAATTAAATTGCCATTGTATGTGATATTACTTGCCGTTACACCCGAACCTAATAATACATTTTGCACCAATTGGCTTGGCGTCATACTGCCATTAACTGTTAATTGCGCACTTGCTGTACAAATTAAAAAAAACGAAATTAAACTTAGATAGATTTTTTTAAAAATATTTTTGTTTAAAATCATACAAATAATATTAAGATAGTTTCTAAAAATTGATTTTTTTAGTCATGTTCATAATTTTTCGAACTCCTCTATATTTTTATCTCAATAAATGAATAAAACCTTTGGTTGTGGATTCTACGCCATCAAAAGCTTTTGAGGCAAGCACATAATAATAAACACCTACTTTGCATAATAAACCACTAGTAGTTCTACCGTTCCAGCCTTCATTTAACTTTGTTTGTTCATAAATTAAAATACCCCAACGGTCATAAATTTTGCAATTTAATGTCGTCATATTTTTTGTTGAAATTTTAAATACATCATTTACTCCATCTTCATTTGGAGAAAACACTGTTGGCACTATAATTTCAGAAAGCAATGGAGGTGCCATCGTAAGTCGAAATACTGCAATTACAGTATCTTCTTGCGTAAAAGATACAGAAACAGAATCTACCAAAGTGGAAGGTAAAAGCGTGTGGTTTTGAATCTCCCAATGATCAAATACATAACCGGTATTAGCGATGGCTCTAAAAACAGTTTCCATACCTCCAAAATATGGTGCTTGATACATATAAGTAGATGGAGTCATGCTATTTATTTTTATTTTCCCAGCCCCTGCTGGCTGCACATCTGCTGCAATAGTATAAGGCCCTGATAATGTATAACAATCAATAAGCCCTTGCGTCATTGCGTTACATCTGGCGCTGATATCGGATCTAAAAGAAGCTGCATTCGCTTGCCAATCGCTGAATAAACCGCCCCATTTATTGCAATGTTCTTGCATTTCGGGTTGAATAACAGCTATCATACTATCATATAATGGAAGCGTGAAATCGCAGTTCAGAGTACTATTCATTAAATCAATATACCTGGCTTGGTAATATTGTTTGAACTCTGGATTTGCCAATAGTGAATTTAATATTGTTGTATGCCCTTGTCCACCAGGGTCTGGTAAAGTTTCAACATCACAAGGATCTGCAGTTGGTGAAGGATTTGGAATTCCTGTATAATTAATATAATGACCCATGATTGCATCTAAATCCCAAAGCGTATAACGCCATTTTTTTTTATCTCCCGCGGCACTTAATCCCCTCCACCAGGCTGTATTCCAATCCAACCAATCGGAGGTTACTAACCATGAATTAAAAACGAAATAATCAACAAAGCTTTTCACATTAAAAAGAGAATCTACATAATTATAATTTGTTTGCACAGCCATATTGTTCGCAATAATATAGTTTTTTAATGCATCCCAATCAATTTGAGCCTGTGCTCCACCATAGGCACTCCAGGTGCCACCCCAAGTTTGCAAATATTGAAGGTCTTCCTCTGGTTGATTATAATAGAAGTTGGTAAAATCGGAGTCGTCTACTTTTTCACGTACATCGTAAACTCCCCAATACTGGCCATTCATATAAACAATAGCAGGTGCCCATGATCGTTCATCCAGGTTTAGGTTTCCTCTTTGTGATAATGTATGCGCATAGGCATCACGGATATGCGCTCCCCCTGTTTGAGAAGGGAAATTGTCGTTTGCTGCTGCTTTAAAAATAATTCTTTGAAAAGAATTGCGACTTTTATTGCTAAAAATATTGTAGTTGACAGCATTATTATATCCAAATTCATCTTTTGAAATATAATCGAATCCTCTTTGATTATAAGCCCAAGAATCGTTGCCATGTTCATTTGTTTCACCATTTGTTTCAGCAACTTGAATTTTAGCTTCATTAAAATATTCCAAACCAGTTTCAGACGTAACTACGTTTATATCATTTAATAAGTCATCTATGAGGTCACCATATACAGATATAACTGCTACTGTATGGTTGCTATTTATAAAATAGGTATTGCTTTCAACAAAACTTTCAGGCACCAATGCATTTGAACTAAATACTTTTGCTCTTAAAACAGAGGTGGCAGGAATTAAGATAGGTGCAGCATAAATTGCGGATGCTAAAGTTGGAATAGAACCATCGGTAGTATAATAGATTGAAAGTCCGCTACCAATTGCTGAAATTGAAACTGTTTGCGCTGTAGTATAAAATCCAGCAGCAATATCCATTATAGGTCGACTGGCATATTCTAAATTCGCCCCTGTATTAGCGGCTCCAGGTGATGGGCTAGTGAATAAGCCCCAGGTTACATTTCCGTCAGTTGTCCGGCCTCTTGAGTGGTTACTTTGAGTTGGATTTAATGTCATAGAATCGATAATAGTACCTGAAGCATCCGAAAAAACAAGTGCTTCGGGCTTAGTTTGCGTAAGTTTAATTCCCGCATGAACATCTGGCCCCAAAACGGTATCTTTACCTGAAGCCCAAATTATTAAATACCCATTTGCAGGAATAGAAACCCCTGTTGGGATTTTCCACTTTGTAGGATTACTAATTTTATCGCTTAAATAATATCCACTTAAAGAAATGGCCCCCCCACCTGAATTAAATAACTCTACCCAATCCGGTGAATCACCGTAATTATCATAAATAGTACTGACATTAGAACAGGAAAATTCATTTATCATTACCTGGCTACTTCCTTGATTGAGAAAACCAAAAAATACAATAACTAGTAATATTATATGTTGTTGTTTTTTCAAAATAAAACCTTGTTTTTTTTATTAGTAGAATTTTCAAAATAAAAACTTAGTTCCAACATAAAATACTTAATCTATTTACAAGGAGGTCTAAATTTTCAGTTAAACTAATTATCAAATTACACACTTAACATCTTTAACGAACTAAAGTAACACTTCCTGTCCGCGTAATTTTTTTACCACTTGCGCTCTCCAAATCAAATGTGCAAATATAAACAGCGGCTTGCCCTGTCTCCCCTTTATATGTACCATCCCAGCCGTTACGTATATCAAATGTTTCAAAAACTAGTTGGCCCCATCGGTTAAATATTCGCATTCGATATGATTTTATACCTGCCCCATAACCACTGAAGAAATCATTTTTTTCATTTTTATTTGGGGAGAATGCATTAGGGTAATAGAAATAGAAATCAGGCAAAACAATAATTGTTTGGGATGTAGTATCCGAGCAATCATTTTGATTTGTTGAAATGAGCTTAACAACATAGGTTCCTTCATTTATATAAAAATGTTGGGGGTTTTTATCTGTAGAAATAGAATCTTCCGAGTTGTCGCCAAAATTCCAATAATAAGAAACAGCTCCTGAAGAACTATTGTCAAATGCCAGGGTTTGGTTAGTTGTAAATGTATATTGAAAATTTGCATTTATGGGGTAAACAGTAATATTTACACTATCTGTAATTATAAAGCCACAATTATCTTCAACTGTTAATATATAAATTGCCGAATTTTGGGGTTGAATACTAAAAGAATCAAGGGAAGTAATATTTGGTGACCACAAATACTTATAATTTGGTAAGCCCCCAGTAACTTCGGCATCAATGAATAAATTCCTTCCCCCACAAATTGTTGTATCATTGTTAAGTTTTAATTCCATAGGGATATAAGGAACAAAATTCACAGTGCAGCTATCAATTGCAATATTTCCACAACTATCGGTAACTGTAACTATATAGGTTGTAGTTATTGAAGGATTGATGTGAATAGTATCCTTGGTGCCTGATGAATTTGTCCAGCTATAAGAATAGGAACCAATTGCTACACCTCCAAATGTAGTGGCTGTCAAAAATAAATTTTCTGGAGGACACATAAGGGATGTGTCATCATTTAAACTTACTTTTAATGGAGGGGTATCTATGATGTATATTGTTTTGTAGAGGGTATCACTGCCTCCGCAAGTGCTTGTTGCAAACAGTGAAAGCAAAACCGTTTCTGTTCCTTCAATTAATAAGTCGGGCAAGGAGATAATTTTTACAGAGGCTGTATCCTGACCGATAGCAAAATTAATGCTATCAACTATAGAGGAATAATCCAAACCATTATCGGCAGTGCCACTTAATGAAAAGTGAAAAGTCTCTGCAGTTGAAGTATGCGCCAATCCTCTATCAACTAATAAATATGCAAAACCACAACCTTCATAAACTGTGCTATCATTATCTAAAAGACCACCACCAAAATTTGAGCCTGTTGTTAAGTTTGGAGGCCCAGCACTAGCAAAACTCCCAGCCTCTAAAAAAACACCTGAATCCCAGCTGCCATCACCGGCATCAGCAATTGCTAACTTAATATGATAGCTGGTGCCACATTGCACTGGGGAAATAGCCGTGAGAGGAATAGTAAAGCCATCATATTGCACCGTTAAGCCTGCCGGAATTTCGTTGTCAAAATAGTAAGAAGGATTTGATGTAGCATTTACATTGTTTATAGATACAGGGGTAGAGGTTCCCGGAATTAATGCAATGTTTTGGCTGGTGTAATTTCCTCCAGCTGGGTTAATACCAGTAATAAAAAAACCAAATACATCATTAAAAGAGGAATTTGCAAATTCCATGTATTCTTCTGAACCAAAAACATATTTAAATTTAATGGTATCTGACGTGGGTATAAAATCAAATTCCAATATGGTAGCATCATGCAAAGTGTTCGTTGCAATACCAACCAAATCAGGATCAGTAGAAGTAAGTCCTGAGCCACCATTGCTTAAACTACCGCTATTGTTTGCCCCATCCGCTACACTAACACTGCCGCTTGCTAATATTACACCTGCAGCTAAGCCGATATTTGATGTCGCACCAATAAAGGAACCAATAGCAGTTGCGCCTCCATTATAGGTGATGTTAGAAGCTGTTATACCACCTCCAAGTAAAATGTTCTGCACCAATTGAGTGGGAGTTAATGCTGTACTTGTTGTTAATTGAGCTTTTATAGATGAAGGCAGGTCAATTATAAGTATTATAACAAAACAAAAACAGCGTAGTACATTAAATTTCATCATTATAAATTAATCTTTATGTTAAGATTGACAAACAAATATAGGAAAATAAATTAAGAATAATACTTCCAATTTTAAAAAAAATCAGACAAAAATCAGACATTAAACACTCATTTTAAGTCATTGATATCACTAGGATGTTAATTTCAATAAAATAGTTGCATTGTTTTTTAAAAAATAGTTCAGCCCCAAAATAATATAAACACACTTTTTGTTATAAATTAAGATCCATTCTTTTATAAAACAACAGCATAATAACTATAAATATAATGGAAGCGCTTATTCCAAAATAATTTAAATCATTAATTAAAACTTGTAGTATTTCCTTTGTAAAAAAGGAAATTACAAATAAATGCACCCCCCATCGTTTCATATGCCATACACCAATTAGGGATATGAAATTGGCTGCAACAATCAAACCTAATATTGCGGGATACCAGCTGCCTAATTTTTTCATGGAAGGAGAAAAAACAGCAGGGAAACTAAATACAATCCAGATAAATCCTAAAACACATACAATTGAAAGTAATTTAGGCCTTTTGTTGATAATATATTCCATTAAAAAATTGTCAATTAATTAATATGTATGTTTTTTAATAAAAATGTTTTAAAACTAATTTGATCGAATAGCCTCTACAGGATCTAGTTGTGAAGCACTGTAGGATGGAATAAATCCGGAAATTATCCCAATTAAAACAGAAATTGTAAATCCTAAAATAATATTGGATTTGCTTAATTCAATCTCCATTCCAAATGAATCTCCAGCAAGTTTTGTTATTGCAAAAACAATTAATAGACCAATTATGCCACCAATCAATGATAAAAATATTGACTCAAATAAAAATTGCAATAAAATAAAATAATTTTTTGCACCCAAAGATTTTTGAATACCAATGATATTCGTTCGCTCCTTTACAGAAACAAACATTATATTGGCAATACCAAATCCACCAACAAGTATTGAAAAACCACCTATTATCCAACCAGCAATGCCTACTATATCAAATAAACTATCAAATTCTTTAGAAATTAGACTAGTTTGATTTAATGAAAAGTCGGCTTCTGCTAAAGGCTTTAACTTGTGTATGGAGCGAATTAATCCAGTTAATTCATCTATCAAATCTTGATTACTTACTCCTGATTTTGATCTTACCATTATCTGTGGATCAAGATTTTCGTTGCGTATGTCAATTATACTTCGAGCGTAATTTACTGGAACGAGAACTTGCGTATCCGGACTACCCCCCAAAATGCTTTCTCCTTCTTTTTTAAATACCCCTATAACAGTAACTTTGGCCCCGTTTAATTTTATAGCTTTCCCTAAAGGGCTTTGATTAATAAATAAAGCTTTTGCCAATACATCACCAATGATAGCCACGGAGCGCCCTGCAGAGGACTCCATTTCAGTGAAATAACGACCTGACGAAATTTCGAAATTTTTTACTTTTTCGTATTGATGTGAGGCGCATATTGCGGTTACGTTTTCAATGCTATTGCTTTTATGCCTAATGGTTATCTCGGCGCTGATTAGGAATGCCGCAGATTGCGCACTCTTGCATTTGCGGGTAATTACATCTAACTCATTATAATCAGGTAAAGGGCGTTTCATGTATTTCCACCACGGATAATTTTCTTCAAACGCCCAGGGCCATTTTTGGATAAAAACTACATCATCTCCCAAACTCTGAACACTCTTACGAAGATTAAGTTCCAACGAATCTACAACAGTAAATACAGTGATAATTGCAAAAATGCCAATTGTTATCCCTAACAAGGAAAGAAATGTTCTTAACTTATTAATAGTTAAAGCTTTTATCGCAAAAATAATACTCTCCTTAAATAAACTAATGAAAATCATAAAGTATGAAGGTGTCTAAATTAAACAAATGTAATAATAAATTATTTTACGATTTTTAAGAATAATATTGGCAATATTATAAAACGATAAACCAAAATAATTTAAAAACCAATAAAAGTTTTATCTTTGCAAAAAATGAATATAGTATACCTCATATTGGGTGGAAATGAAGGCAATGTGTTACAAACCCTTCAAAAAACAGAACAGTTAATATCCGAAAATGTAGGGGAAATTGTTAATAAATCTCACGTTTTTGTTACAAGCGCATGGGGTAATACCAATCAGCCAGATTTTTTGAATCAAGTGTTTTGTGTAAATACCAAATTGTCTGCAACCATATTATTACAAAAATTAATATCTATAGAACTAAAATTGGGTAGGGTTCGTAAAGATATTAAGTGGACAGAAAGAACAATTGATATTGATATTTTATTTTATAATAATGATATAATTGAAACAGAGGTATTGAAAATACCACACCCATTGTTAATAGAACGTAAATTTGTTTTGGTGCCATTGGCAGAATTGGCGCCTAAATTTATTCACCCAATATATAATAAAAATATTGAAACTTTGCTAGTAGAATGCAATGATAAACTTGAAGTAATGAAACTCCTTGTAACGAATGGATAAAAAAGAATTGCTTTATAACTTTATTGCGATTGAAGGGAATATAGGTGCAGGCAAAACTACCCTCTCAAAAAAGCTCGCTAATGATTTTAATGCCCGTTTAATTTTGGAGCAATTTGCAGAAAATCCTTTTTTACCAAAATTTTATACCACACCAGAAAAATATGCTTTTCCGCTCGAGCTGTCCTTTTTGGCAGAACGTTACCAGCAGTTAAAAAACGAACTGGGCAAGCAAGATATGTTTAGTCCTGGAATCGTTTCAGATTATTTTTTTTTAAAGTCATTAATTTTCGCAAAGGCTAACCTGGCGCATGACGAATTCGGCCTTTATTCTAAGCTCTTTCACATCATAAATGATTCCTTGCCTAAGCCTGATTTATTTGTATACCTTTATCATGATGTAGATCGATTGCAAGAAAACATCAAAAAGCGCGGAAGAGTTTACGAACAAAATATCTCCACTGAATACCTTTTGAAGATTCAAACTACCTATTTCGACTTTATTAAACAACTAAAGGATTTCCGTATTTTGGTTATAGACGTTAATTTAATAGATTTTGCTAATGACAATGCACATTACAAACAAATGATTGAAATTATAAATAAACCATATAAAGTAGGTATAACAAGGATAAGGGCATAAAGAATTGCCAGGTAATAAAATAAAATAAAATTAATTACATAAAAAGACAGATTGTTTGAAATTTTAATTATTTTTGCGCAACTTATTGAGAAAAGTAAAATATATATCTAAGAACTAAAAAAATAAAATGAAAAATCTATCTTTACAAACTATTGGTTTAGCGTTTATCACAACTGTTAGTTTAACTTCTTGTGATGGACTTGCTAAATTAGTTAAAAATGCAGGCAAAATAAGCTATAAAGTAACTCCAGATCCAATAGAAATGCATGGTGATAGCATTTCACTTAGTGTAAGTGGAACTTTTCCTATAAAAATATTTCCTAAAAAAGCTACTGTTACAACTACCCCTGTTATAAAATATGATGGTGGAGAAAAAGCTTTGAAACCGATAATACTAATTGGAGAAAAATTAGAAGGTAATGGACAAAAAATAAAAAAAGCAGAAGGAGGAAGCTATACTTATACTTCTGAAAAATTCGCATACACACCTGAAATGAAAAAGGCTGTTTTAGAATTAAGAGTTGAAGGCCAAGTTAAGAAAAAAGTAAAAAGCCTACCATCAGTAAAAATTGCTGACGGAACGGTAGTTACGCCATTGTTAGTAAAAAGTGATGGAAAAGGAATAATGGCAAAAGACAAACTTGTTAGAACAATTCAAAGATCTCAATCGGCAAATATTTTCTTCACAATAAATCAATCTCAAGTTCGACCAGCAGAAATGAAAAGTGATGATTTAAAAGCTTTTAAGGAATTTATAACAGCTGGCATTGCAAAATCTTTCGTTTTTAAAAATATAAATTTATCAGCATATGCTTCTCCTGACGGAGAACTAACTTTAAATAGCAGCCTTGCAGAAAACCGTGCAGTAGAAGCTGCTAAAGCTATGATAGCGATGTTTAAAGACGAGAAAACGAAGTTAGATGTGGCAACAGCAGATGCTTTTTATAATAAAGTTACTACAGCCGAAGATTGGGATGGTTTCAAAAAAGCAATAGAAAACTCTTCTATTCCTGATAAAGATTTAATATTAAGAGTATTAACAATGTATCCAAATGGGGAGACACGTGAAAAAGAAATCAAAAATTTATCGAAAACATATGTTGAAGTTGCAGATAAAATTTTACCTCAATTACGTAGAGCAGTTCTAACATTGAATGCAGAAGAAAAAGGAAGAACGGATGAAGAAATAAAAGCTTTAGCTACAACCACTGCTGAAGGATTATCAATTGAAGAACTTCTTTTTGCAGGAACTCTAACGAATGATTTAAATACTAAATTAGAGATCTACAAAAAAGCAGAATTAAAATATTCAAGCGATTGGAGAGCATTTAATAATTTGGGTAATGTTTATTTATTGCAAAATAAATTGAACGAAGCTGAAACTCATTTTAAAAAAGCTATCGAACTTTCTCCTAAAAATGAAATTATTAATAATAACTTAGGAATTGTTGCACATTCGAAAGGTGACCGTAAAGCTGCTATGGAATTATACAAGTCAGCTTTAAGTGCAGGTCCGGAAGTAAATTACAATATTGGTATTATTGAAATTCAGAATGGTAATTATGCTTCGGCAATTTCTAATTTTGGTAATTTCAATACTTTTAACTTAGCGCTAGCTAAATTATTAAATAAGAATGCGGATGGCGCAATTTCAACAATTGATGGCTCAACGGAAAAAGATGCTGCAATTTCTTTTTATTTAAAGGCAATATGTGGTGCTCGTCAAAACAAAGCTGATTATATAACAAGCAACTTGAAAACTGCGATACAAAAAGATGCTTCGTTTAAAGCTTTAGCTAAAGATGATGCTGAATTTATTAAGTTTCGTGAAAATGAAGAATTCAAAGCGATTGTAAACTAAAAAACAATGGGTTGTTTTCCCTGCTAAATTATTTAAAGAAATAATATTTATTTTGAAGAATAAAAGACCTCGATGATATATTATCGCCGAGGTCTTTTAAATTATTTGAACGCTATTTTATAAATAGTTTTATTTTATAAAAAAAAGAATTTATAAAGTTTTCTTAGTTTATTGAAAGATTTTTAATATCAATAAATGAAAAATTTTAAATAAAAATGAGTCATTATTTTTCTAAATATTGGTTCCTGTAAATAAATTATCTAATTTAGATAAAACTTTACTAGCTATAAAAAGAGGTATATCTAAAAAATATTTATATTTGTAATAAAGTAAAAAATACTTTGGCACAAGTTTTGAAGTGTAGTTATAGTTAAATATTTTTCTTATTTTTGACATAAAGAAAATAAGTATTTTAATAAAGTATATAATTTAATTGGAAATAATAAAAACACTAATCTTATGAAAAAAGCTATTTTAAAAATTGTACCAGCAGTTTTGATGTTAACTATGTTATCACTAACAGCTGTATCGCAATCATTCGAAGGGATTATCGAATTCAAAAAAGGATCGTCTACTGATACAATTAGTTATGTGTATTATATTAATAGTACTAATTTGGTGCGGATTGACGAAATTGGAAGTAAGTCAAAAAAAGTAGAAGGCTCTTTCTTAGTAAATCTAGTAGCAAAAAACATGAAGTCGGTAAATCATGACCGTAAACTTTATATGGATCAGCCGACCCCTGCAGCGCCTATTATTAAAGGTGTATGTACAGTTACAAAGGGACAAGGGGTGAAAAACATTCAAGGGTACAAATGTGTTGAGTATATTGTTACAAATAATACAGAAAACACAATAATTACTTATTGGCTTGGAGATGGTAAATTTGCATTCTTTGAAAAATTATTGCGTCAATTGAATCGTAAAGACAAAGCTTCTGTTTATTTTTTGCAAATACCCGACGTAAAAAATTTATTCCCTATGCTTTCTATTCAAACTAACCTAGCTGGTAAGGAAGTAGGTCGTTTAGAAGTTACTAAAATTACAAAAAAAGTTGTTGAACCATCCTTATATGAAATACCAAAAGGATATAATAAATTTGAGAAATAATAGCAGCATTTATACCATCATTAAAAAAGCCCTTCAAACTTATTTGAAGGGCTTTTTTAATGATGGTATATTATTGAAAAGAAGTATAACTATATTTTAATGCCATATAAATAATTAAACTCCCTCACTTAATTCTAACCAGCGTAATGATTTTTCATCGAGCTGAGAAATTATTATTCCAATACGGGCGGTCCATTTTATAATATCTTCGTGATTGTTTGTAGCTGAATTTAAGTCTTCAGTAATTTTTAATTTTTCAGCCTCTAATTTAGCTATTTCTTTTTCTAGCTCTTCAAATTCAAACTTTTCTTTAAAGCTTAACTTTTTAGTAGAAACTAAATTGTTTAATTTATCGAAGGGCTTAGCATCTATGAAACTGGCTGAAGTATTAATTTGTTCTTTAATAGATTTGTCGTTTATTTTATCTTCTCGTTCCTTTTTCTCTCTATATTCAGTATAATTTCCAGGGAAATCACGAACAATACCTTCTCCTTCAAAAACAAACAAATGGTCAACCATTTTATCCATAAAATAACGATCATGCGTAACAACTAGCAAGCACCCTGGAAAGCTTGTTAAGAAATCTTCTAAAACACTTAGCGTTACAATATCTAAATCATTTGTTGGTTCATCAAGGATCAAAAAATTTGGATTTGTAATCAAAATTGTCATTAGGTATAATCTTCGTCTTTCACCACCACTAAGTTTGGACACAAAACCAAACTGTACTGACGGTGGAAATAAAAACTTAGTAAGCAATCCAGATGCGGAAAGTTTGGAGCCATCTGCCAAAGGAATAAATTCTGCGATATCTTTAACAACATCTATCACACGTTTGTCTTCATTCTGCTTTAAGCCTTCTTGAGAATAATAGCCAAAAACAATAGTTTCACCAGTAGAAATATTACCAGAATCGGGGACATCCAAATTCATTACCATATTCAAAAAAGTAGATTTCCCTACTCCATTTTTACCAATTACACCAATTTTTTCACCCTTTTTAAATATATATGAAAAGTCATTTACAATTTTTGTGTCGCCAAATGATTTCTTAATGTTATCAAATTCCAATATTTTCCCACCGATACGAGCCATTTTAACACCCAACTCTAATTTCTCTTCGGTTTGCTTGCTAAAGGCTTTGTCTTTCACTTCATAAAAAGAGTCGACTCTGTATTTTGCTTTTGTCCCTCTTGCTCGCGGCATTTTCCGAACCCACTCTAATTCTCTTTTATATAAATTTTTTGCTTTATCAATTTCACTATTTTCCATCGTTTCTCTTTCGGCTTTTTTCTCAACAAAATATTGGAAATTGCCTCTATAATGAAAAAGCTTAGCTGCATCAATCTCAACAATTTCAGTACAAACGCTATCTAAAAAATAACGATCGTGTGTTACAAGCAATAGCGTAAGATCTTTAGATACAAGATAATTTTCTAACCATTCAATCATTTCAACATCCAGATGGTTGGTAGGCTCGTCAAGGATCAATAAATGAGGTTCATCAATAAGAACTTTTGCTAAAGCCACTCTTTTTTTTTGTCCACCAGAAAGTGTTGAAATTTTTTTATCGAGGAAAGCAATTTTTAAACGTTGTAAAATTTCATGAACTTTCGCTTCAAAATCCCAAGCTTCTAGTTTATCCATTTGTGCACTGCATAATTCAAGCTGCAAAGATGTTTTGTCATTATACTCTTTTTCAAATTCAGTTAATGCAGCTTCGTAATCACGAACAGCATTAAGCATAGGATTATCAGAATTATAAATTGCTTCAACCACTGTACTGTTGGGATCAAAAGTTGGGTTTTGATCTAAATATGTAACAACAATATCCTTGCGAAATGTTACAGTGCCAAAATCTGCAATTTCTTTTCCTGTGATAATTTTAAGAAGAGTTGATTTTCCGGCACCATTTTTAGCTATTAAAGCCAAGCGATTACCTTGATTTAAGCCAAAACTAATTTTATCAAATAATACTTTTGATCCGTAGGATTTTGAGACGGATTCTATAGATAGATAGTTCAATATATTGGATATTTAGTTATTTGAATAGAGGATATTTACAAAAAATAATTATAAGTAAAATTGATTTTATAAATGATATGTTAAATTAACACAGCTAATTAAATTGGAAATGGAATTATTTTAAAAATTATTTTTTCAATTTACAAAAATTCCGTTCTAAAATTTAAACTAGTAATCGTAATAAAAGTTTGTAAGGTAGTAAAAAGGACTTAATTATAGGGTTTTTCATTTATATTTTGAATTTACGTTTACGTTTACGTTACGAGAAATTAATAATAATTGTTTTCTGCCAAATAGTTTTTAACATAATCTTTTACTCCCTCTTCCAATGTATGGAATGGTTGTGAAAAGCCTATCGATTTCAATTTGCTCATATTGGATTCTGTAAAATATTGGTATTTATTACGAATATCAGCAGGTGTATCAATAAATTTAATTGCAGGTTTTTCATTTAATGTTAAAAAAACATTTCTTACCAAGTCAAGGAAGCTGCGAGCTTTGCCAGAACCTAAATTATAAATGCCAGAATCTTTGCGATGGTGCAATAAAAAATAACAAACATCAAGTACATCCTTTACATATACAAAATCACGCAATTGTTCACCATCCTTATAATCATGACGATGGGATCGGAATAAATTAGCATATCCATCTTTCTTAATTTGATTAAATGAGTGAAGAATTACGGATGCCATCCTTCCCTTGTGATATTCATTTGGGCCATAAACATTGAAAAATTTTAATCCTACCCAAAAATATGGTTTTGTAGTTTGCGCTAATGCCCACTTGTCAAATTCATTTTTTGAATCCCCATAAGGATTTAATGGTTTTAATTTTTCGATAATATCCTCATCATCATTATAACCATACTCTCCCATTCCATAAGTTGCGGCAGACGATGCATATACCAAAGGCAAACCAAATTCAACACATAAGTTCCAGATATTTTTAGAGTAATTCAGATTGAGGCTATCAAAAATTTCTTTATTAAACTCTGTAGTATCAGTTCTTGCACCAAGATGAAACACAAATTGAACCAGTCGTTGATTTTCTCTCAACCAATGAATAAAATCATCACGATGTATTTTTTGTGAATACTTTTTTCGATCCAAATTTTTTAATTTTTCAGGATTAGAAAAGTCATCCACTAGGATAAGATCAGTAAAGCCTTCCTTAGCTAATTTGCTTATCAAACAACTTCCAATAAAGCCTGCGGCGCCCGTTACAATAATCATAATAAATATTTTGAGGTATTAGAATTATTAAATTTTTATTTCGTATTAAAATATTTATAAAAATATATTTTCTTGTATTCTTTTAATCAATCCTTTTTCTTGGGCTTTGTCATATAATAATTTCAATGCTTGTTTACCATCGACTCCCAAGTCTAAAGAATAATTATTTACATATAATTCAATGTGCTTAAAAATTACATCATCACTCAATGATTGTGCATTTGCCTTCACAAAGTTACGACTAGAAATAGGGTTAGCAAAGGCGAATGCAATGCTATTGCGTAATATGCGATTAAATTTGTGTTTCAAATCATCAGGGAAATTACGCTTTATTACAATTCCGCCCAATGGAATGGGAGTATTTGTTAATTTCTCCCAATATTCACCAAGGTCAATAATTTTTTTCAATCCCTTTTGTTCGAAAGTAAAACGATTTTCATGAATTATTAAACCAAGTTGAACTTTTCCCGATATCAAAGCATCTTCGATATCAGAAAAAAGCATTTCCACTTTATTTTTTGCTTCGGGATACGCCAATGATAAAAGTAGATTAGCTGTTGTGTATTTTCCAGGAATTGCAATTTGCAATTTAGAAAATGGAGATTTTAAATAAGTGTCGTCTTTTGCAATAAGCAATGGCCCACAATTTTTTCCAAGAGCACTTCCTGAATTTAATAGCTGATATGGTTTTGTGAGGTAAGCGTATGCGTTAAAACTTAATTTGGTAATATCTAATTCAGCATTAAATGCTTTTTGGTTTAGTGATTCCACATCTTCCATAAACACTTCGAATTCGAGTCCCTCTGTGTCAATTTTATTGTGAATAATCGCATCAAAAATGAAACAATCATTAGGGCAAGGACTAATACCTAAAGTTAGTTTAAGTGGTTTTTTGGCATTTTTAAAAAGTTGTTGAGAACCGGAGTTGGAATTAAAATTCATTTTTATTGAATGTGCAATTCTAAATTATTTAATTTATTTTTTTATCTTTTAGATGTAGGTTATCTAATTGTTTTTATTAATAAAAAAACAATTAACACATACGAATTTCTGTTAAATAGTTTCGACACATTTCATACCATTTAAAATAAATTACGATTATTTGATTAACTATCAGGTAACAAAATGATAATTATTATACTTTAAATTACTTTATTGTAAAAGTAGGATTTCTTTTGATTCGACTGTTTTATTTAGTTAACTAGAAAAATTATTTACTATATTTACATTCATTTTTAACTTTTAGACACAATGTTATTTCAAAACAGAGTTAACAAAAAGGAGCTTAAAAAAAAGATTCAAGAAGATAC
Source organism: Chitinophaga pinensis (assembly GCA_945865315.1). GTDB lineage: Bacteria > Bacteroidota > Bacteroidia > 2-12-FULL-35-15 > 2-12-FULL-35-15 > 2-12-FULL-35-15. The sequence continues at coordinate 22,384 of CAMBDK010000001.1, forward strand.
TACTAAACGGTGTACCATATCGTTTTACCGCTATGTTATAATTGAAAATCCAGAGGAACTGCGTAACAATTTGTTTGTTTCTTGGAACGAGCTTAGCGTTTTTGGCCGTATTTATATTGCGCATGAAGGCATAAACGCTCAAATGTCAATACCAGAAGAACATTTCGAACTTTTCAAAAAACAACTTAATGCTGACCTGCGTTTCGAAAAAATGGTATTTAAGATTGCCGTAGAAGATAATGGTAAATCTTTTTATAAATTAACTGTTAAAGTGAGGCATAAAATTGTGGCAGACGGCTTAAAGGAAGGTGATTTTGATGTTACGAATGTTGGGAATCATTTAACTGCAAAAGAATTTAATAAGGCAATGGATGATGCTTCTACCATTGTTGTGGACATGCGTAATCATTACGAAAGTGAAGTTGGTCGATTTGTGGGTGCTATTTGTCCGGATGCGGATACTTTTCGTGAAGAATTACCCATTGTGATAAATGAATTGAAAGATAAGAAAGATAGGAAAATAATAATGTATTGTACTGGAGGTGTTCGTTGTGAAAAAGCAAGCGCATATTTAAAACATCATGGATTTAAAGATGTGAGTCAACTGCAGGGTGGCATTATAGATTATGTTCGACAAATAAAAGCTGAAAACTTACCTTCAAAATTTATCGGAAAGAATTTCGTTTTTGATGAACGTGTAGGAGAGCGTATTACCGATGATATAATTGCCCAATGTCATCAATGTGGTGCAGTTTGTGATACACATGTAAATTGCGCTAATGATGATTGTCATTTGCTATTTATTCAATGTGAAAGTTGTTTTAAAAATACAAAAGGTTGTTGTACTGCAGAATGTATGCATATTGCTGACCTACCAATTGAAGAGCAGCGTTCCCTCCGTAAGGGCCGGAAAAAGACAGATTGCCTCTCTGTATACAAAAGCAGATTGCGTCCAAATTTAAAAGAGATTTTAGACAATAAGAGTTTGAAAGGATAAATTAAACAAATTAGTAATGTATAAAATTTATTAACTGTTGAAGAAGAAGAAATTCGTTAATAATATTGATATTAAATTTGTTGTTTCTTTTTTTATTTAAGGCATTGTTAAAAAATAACTAATACATTCTGGCTTGTTCTTTTGCCCTTTTTCTACTTTATAAAATCGTTAAATCGCTAAGGCTATTCGCGCATGTACGCTGTCTCGGTTATATCCAGCCTCTGGCTGCCTGTCGCGCCTTGAAAAAGAACAAAATTACTTTGCCAATTCTTTACCATTTATTTCTTAACAATGCCTAAGCCGTTATATAATTAGTCCCCTTTAGCTCCATTTTCAATCCAACATTGAATTAAATCTCTTTCCTCCTGTGTCATATTAGTTTTATTTCCTTGGGGCATTGTTTTAGTAATAACAGCCCTTACTAATATTCGTTGTGCATATTTAATTATATTCTTGTTATCGTCAAACATAATTCCGTTAGGTGCTATTTTCTGATTTTCATCAGTTGGATTAGCAGAGTGGCACTGAATGCATCTTTTTACCATAATTTCTTTAACTTGTGAAATATTTGAAGCTTGTCCTTCCTTACAAACTGATTTTTTTTGTGGCGATGTTAAAATTGCTAAGCCTATCATTCCAACAATGGCTAAAGGTAAAATCCAGATTGCTTTTTCCCCTTTCTCAATAAGGTTTAAATAATGCTTTACCAAAACACTAACTAATGATAAACCCATTAAAATAAACCAGTTTAAAACATTTCCATAAGTGCTTGGAAAGTGATTGCTAATCATAATAAAAATAACTGGCAAGGTAAAATAATTATTATGTAAGGATCTTAAAAGGGCTTTTTTAGCAAGTGCTGTATCTACTATTTTACCTTCCTTAGCGGCATTTACCATTGCTTTTTGGGAGGGGATAATAACTCTAAATACATTTCCAACCATGATGGTGCCGATAATTGCACCAACGTGAATATAGGCTGCCCTGCTACTAAAAACCTGCGTAAGGAGCCAAGATGCTCCAGTAATAAATAAAAATAATATTAAGCCAAATAGTAGTTTTTTTTGTGAAATTACAGATTTGCAAAGACTGTCATAAATTAGCCAGCTAATCAATAATGAACCTATTCCAATTAAAACGGCTGCTGTTGGTGAAAGGTCTAAAACAGAAGTATCAATTAAGTAAGCCTTTGCATCTAAATAATAAACAACTACTAACAAGGTGAAGCCTGATAGCCAAGTAAAATAGGCTTCATATTTAAACCAATGCAGATCTTTTGGGACTTCGGAAGGAACAGCTTTGTATTTTTCAAGGTAGTAAACTCCTCCTCCATGCACCGCCCATAAATTACCTGCTATTTCATCTCTTAATCCTTTTGTACGATTTAAACTGTTTTCTAAAAAGTTAAAATAAAATGAAGCGCCTATCCAAGCTATTCCAAAAACAACATGTGCCCACCTTACTATTAAATTAATCCATTCAACAGTATATGACTCTAGGGGTGTTCCACTAACAAAGCAATAAGAATTATAAAAACAAAAAATTATTAAGCTGCAGTAGAATAAAACAGATTTTACCTCTTTTAATTCATCAATTTTACTTTTAAATTTAGTATTTAAATTCAAATTACCATTTTTGGGGTCTGAATTTTCTTCATCGGTTAACTCTAATGCTTTTATAGCTATGTTTAATGCCGATATAATTAACAGTATAAAAGCAGAAGGAATTAATATAATTAAAAAATCATTTCTATTAAAGTGAGTGGTAAAAACTTCTGTAGCAGACAAGTCCCCTGCAAAAAACAAGAAAAATAAAAATAAAAATATTTTTGATGAAGAAACAACTTTGCACATTAATGATGGAAACCTCCTGTTTATCATATTTTTTTTACTTATGCTATTAAATTATTAATCTATTAATCAAAAATAATATTAAAACTTTGTTTTTAATGAAAACGGCATTTTTTTTAAAATAGATTTTTAAAAAAACAAATCATTTTTTTGAAATAACCGGCATCGATTATTTATTTTATAAAAGCTTTAAATTAATTAAAATATTTTTTTCAAATTTAATAAGCTTTAATAACCCATTAATTTATTGCCTAAATATATAAACAAGTTTAATACATTTGTAAAAATTGCATTATTATCATGAAAAATATATTACCAGATTTTGGCTTACATAGTACTAATGTTCTAATTAAAAACGAATTTCAGGATGCTACACTGTTAATTAAAGATGGTGTTATTTCAGATATTATTTTAGGTCAAATAGGAACCCCCGACTTTGAAATTGAAGAATTGGGTAAATTAGTTGTAATGCCCGGCATCATTGATTCGCATGTTCATGTTAACGAACCGGGGAGGACAGAATGGGAGGGTTTTCAGACGATCACTAAGGCGGCAATTGCAGGGGGAATTACTACATTGGTAGATATGCCTTTAAATGCTAGCCCGGTTACTACTTCTGCGCAGGCATTTTTACATAAATTGGAGGCTACTAAAGGTAAGCTGTATTGCAATTGTGGCTTTTGGGGAGGTATTGTACCTGATAATTTAGATCAATTAGAAGAATTAATTAAAGCAGGGGTATTGGGTATAAAAGCTTTTTTAACACATTCAGGCATCGATGAATTCCCAAATATCAGTGCTTCCGAGCTTAAAAGAGGAATACCTATTATAGCAAAATATAATATTCCATTATTGGCCCATGCCGAAATTGATGAAATGCATCCCGGTATTTTAGCATTTGAAAAAAATCCTACAAATTACAATTCATTTCTTGGCTCTCGCCCAAAAGAATGGGAAGATAAGGCGGTAGAGCTGTTAATTGAATTGTGTGGAGAGTTTAATTGCAGAGTTCATATTGTGCACTTATCTTCAGCAAACAGCATTGAAAAAATTGAAATAGCAAAGGCGGATGGATTGCCATTATCAGTAGAAACATGCCCTCAGTACCTATACTTTAATGCAGAAACGATACCTGATAATAACACACTTTTTAAATGTGCTCCACCTATTCGTGAAAAAGAAAATAATGATAAACTCTGGGATGCTTTAAAAAGAGGTACAATAGATTTTATTGTTACAGACCATTCACCGGCTACCCCAGAATTAAAAAGAGTAGAATCTGGTAATTTAAAGGAAGCGTGGGGAGGCATTGCTTCTATACAGTTTTCACTACCTGTTGTATGGACCGCAGCTAAAAAAAGAGGTTTTAACGTAAATGAAATTGCAACACTAATGTGTGCCAATACTGCTCAATTTATTGGTTATGGAAATACTAAAGGCAAGATAGAAAAAGGGTTTGATGCAGATTTAGTAGTTTGGGATCCCGAACAAAAATTTGTTGTCAAAAAATCGGATATTCATTTTCGCCATAAAATAAGTCCTTATATCGGCGAGGAGCTTTATGGCGTTGTTAAACAAACTTATGTAGGAGGTAAAAAGGTTTATGAAAACATGCAGGATGGAAAGACAGTTGAATTTTTCATATCTTTACCACAAGGGAAATTACTCATTAAAAACCAATAATTTAATTTAATAAATGATGACAGAAAAAAAAATTGCAACTTTTGAAGAGTTTTATCCTTTTTATCTCGATCAGCACAGCCATTTTTGGAATAGGATAACTCATTTTATTGGTACAAGTATTTTTTTATTTTTAGCAGTTTTAGCCATAGTAAAAACTGATATTTTAATTTTCTTTATTGGTATTTTTTCAGCATATTTTTTTGCTTGGATAGGTCATTTTTTTATTGAAAAAAATAAACCGGCAACATTTAAATATCCTTGGATGTCCTTAAAAGGAGATTTTAAATTATATTTCGAAATTTGCACAGGAAAGCAAAAGTTTAATGTCAAGAAATAAATTTAAGTTAATCTGTTATTAAGAAATTTATTTTTGTATCCTTTTGCAAAAAAAGTAATTGTAAATTATTTCACTCCTAAAAAAAGCATAAAAAAGCATAAAATAAATATGGAAATTAATCAAACAAAACAGCCAGATTTTACTTCCTTTATCGATCTTGCATCAGAACGTTTAGGTGGTGAGGCTATCAGTTGCAGTGATGATTTTTTTGCTGAAAAAGAAAATCTGTTAAAAAATGGAAGAGGCATTTTTATTGCCGACAAATATACCGACAGAGGGAAATGGATGGATGGTTGGGAATCCCGAAGAAAAAGACAGCCGGGACACGATTGGTGCATAATAAAACTTGGCGCATCGGGAATTATTAAAGGCTTTGACATTGATACAAATTTTTTTTTAGGAAACCACCCCCCTTTTGCATCCATTGAAGCTTGTTTTATTTCTTCTGATGAGTCTAATACAATAGAACAATTTGAAAAAGCTAAATGGATAGAAATATTACCAAAATCTTTTTTGAATGCAGGCAGTCAAAACTTTTTTGAGATTACAAACAATAAAATATGGACACATTTACGATTGAATATTTATCCCGATGGAGGCGTAGCGAGATTAAAAGTGTATGGCACAGTTTTTAAAAATTGGGATATTATTTCAACTAATGAATTGATTGACCTTGCTGCGGCTGTTAATGGCGCAAAATCAGTAATGTGTAACGATATGTTTTTTAGTCATATGGATAATTTAATAATGCCTGGGCGTGGTTATAACATGGGAGATGGTTGGGAAACAAAACGAAATAGGACTCCTAAAAATCGTGATTGGGTAATTGTAAAACTTGCACATATTGGTGAAATTAAATCTGCATTGGTCGATACTTTTCATTTTAAAGGAAATTACCCCGATACTTGTTCCATTGAAGGAATAAACATTGGTGAATTAAATACTGATTTAAGTTCCAATGATTTAATTTGGACAGAAGTATTACCATTAACCAAATTACATGCGGACCAGGAACATTTTTTCGAAAATGAAATTTTACCAACTGGGCCACTTTCTCACATTCGTTTAAATATATTTCCAGATGGAGGAATAAGCCGTTTGCGATTATTTGGCTTGGTAAGTAAATAAATTATATTTCGATCATAACTATATTCTAATTTTTGAACATTTAATGACCATAGAAGAATTAAATAATTTAAGTACGGAAAAAGCCTTTGAAGAATTATTTAAGTGCTGTGGCTGCACAGTTTGGGCGCAAAACATTGTAGATTTCAGACCTTTTAATAGCAAATCCGATTTATTAAAAGTTTCAGATATGGCATGGATAAGTTGCGACATGACAGAAGGATTGGAAGCATTTTCGCACCATCCTAAAATAGGAGATTTAAAAAGTTTAGAAAAAAAATTTTCAACTACTAAAGTATGGGCTGCAGATGAGCAATCGGGAGTGGATGTAGCAACCGATAAAACACTTATTGATCTTGATATAAGCAATAAACTTTATGAAGATAAATTTGGATTTATTTTTATTGTTTGCGCTACAGGTAAAACAGCTACTGAAATGTTAGCATTGCTTAAAGCTCGTTTAATGAACGATCTAGAAGTAGAATTTAAAATAGCTATGAAAGAACAAAATAAAATTACCCATATTAGATTAGATAAATTGATACAATGAGTCAGATAACAACCCATATATTAGATACTTCATTAGGGAAACCAGCGCAAGGTGTAACAATTGTTTTGGAGCAATTTATCGATAATGAAAAATGGCAAGTACTAGGCAGTGGTAAAACAAATTCAGATGGCCGGCTTCCTAATTTAGTTTCTTCCGAAAAATTATTAAAAACAGGCCATTACCGATTAATATTTGACACAGCTTCCTATTTTAAAATACAAGGTATTAAAGGGTTTTATCCATCCGTTACTGTTACCTTCGAATTATCTGATGAGTCGCATTACCATGTTCCTTTATTATTAAATCCTTATGGGTATTCAACTTATAGAGGGAGTTAAAATGGTTTTCTTAATTAATCTGTAAGCAAAATTGAAAAAAAAATTAATAAAATAATTTAATTTACTAACAAAAAAACCCTTAAATGCTTTCAATTATTTTAAAGGGAGTATAAAGCGAGAGCAATTAATAAAAATGAAACTATCAATTCCAAAAACAGAAAATGAATTTATCCTAAATGAATTAGGAAAAGCAAATAAAGCATTTCAAAAAATTTATTCGGGTGATAAGCCTGACAGACAGCCTGTTCATACTGTTTATGGTGGAGCAGATTTGTTTTCGTCAGATACAGCAGAAAAAATGGGACAAGCTGCTCTAAATACTCTTTTAAATAATGCGCCTAACTTTGTTGAATTTGCTAGAGCTATCGAATTAACGGGGTATAACTCATTGCCTACCGCAACTGTTGAAATAGAAAATTTAATAAAAAAAATGGATAATAGTTCGGAATCCGAACGTAAAAAAGAAATACATTGGTTGGCTTATACCACCTATAATAAAGTAATAAATAAACTGAAAACGGAGGCGCTAGAAGATTTTAGAATTGATTTTGAAGATGGTTTCGGCAATCGTTCCTGGGAAGAAGAAGACGCTACTGCCGAAAAGGCGGCAATAGAAGTTGCAAAAGGGATGAAGGCGAACTCTCTCCCTCCTTTTATTGGGATTCGTATTAAACCATTTACTGAAGATTTAAAAGAACGTGGTGCACGTACGCTGGATATTTTTCTTTCTACTTTATCGAAAGAAACTAATGGTAAATTGCCAAATAACTTCGTTGTAATGCTGCCTAAAGTTAGTATTCCTGAGCAAATAGGCGCCCTAATAAAATTGTTTGAAACCATTGAAGCTAACACCGAAATTGAAAGTGGTGCAATTAAAATGGAAATGATGGTGGAAACAACACAGGCTGTTATTGACAAGGATGGAAAAAATCCTTTAAGGTCATTTTTAGAGGCCAGCAAAGGGAGAATGATAGCAACCGCTTTCGGCACTTATGATTATACGGCTGCTTGTAATATTACTGCTAAATATCAGGATATGGGACATGCTGTTTGTGATTTTGCGCACCATTTTATGAAAGTTTCCTTAGGAGCTACAGGCATATGGCTTTCTGACGGAGCTACCAATGTAATGCCTATAGGACCGCACAGAGGGAATAATCTCACTGCAGATCAAATTGCTGAGAACAAAAGGGTGGTTTTTAATAATTGGAAAAAAGCGTATAATCACACACGTTATTCATTATGGAAAGGTTTGTATCAGGGCTGGGATCTTAATCCTGCTCAATTTCCAATGCGTTATGCCGCTGTTTATTCCTTTTTCTTGGAAAGTTATGAAGATGCTGCCAAAAGGTTGAAAGCTTTTGTAGAAAAGGCTGCAAGAGCAACATTGACTGATGATGTTTTTGATGACGCTGCTACTGGTCAAGGTTTACTTAATTATTTCTTGAGGGCTTTAAATTGTGGGGCTATTTCAACCGAAGATGTTTCGGCAACAGGTTTAACAATTGAAGAAATAAGGACTCGGTCCTTTCTTAAAATATTAGACGGCAGAAGAAATAAAATATCTGCAATTTAATAAATTCTTAGAAATTAATTGTTTTATTTGAAATTGTAAATCCTATTTAATTCGATTTTTTAATGATCGTATAATTCCTGTAATAATTGAATTTGTTTGGTTTTAATTAAATTTCAAATTAGTAAAAATATAGAAACATGAAAACGATACACCAGTGGCTATCTGAATATGGTGAAAGCCATCAGAATAAAACAAATAAAACTATTCACTGGATTTGTGTACCTCTTATTATGTTTAGTTTGGTAGGACTATTGTGGTCAATTCCTAAACCGGAAATTTTTAACAAGGCTGAATTTCCTTTTAATTTTGGTGTTGTTTTTATGGTTTTAGCATTGTTTTATTATATGTTTTTATCCTGGCGTTTAGCAATAGGGATGTTCTTTGTTTTATTAGGTTTACTTCTTGGCAATTTTTACTTATCAATGCTCGGAAATACTTGCTTATGTATTATTTCCATTATTATTTTTGTAATTGCATGGGTGGGGCAGTTTATTGGTCATAACATTGAAGGAAAAAAACCGTCTTTTTTAAAAGACCTGCTGTTTTTATTGATAGGGCCTGTATGGCTTTTAAGTTTTATTTATAAAAAATTAAACATCCCATTTTAAATTGGTTTCTATGCGATTGTTTTTATTTGGTTTTATTTTATTTCCTTTTTCAATGAATGCACAGATGCTTCAGATACAAAATCCGCTAAGGTTTTTATCCTTAGGCGACTCCTATACCATTGGCCAAAATGTTCCTGCTAATAATACATGGCCAGCTCAATTAAAAGATTCATTATTATCAAGAGGTTATACTTTAGATACTACCCAAATTATTGCAACTACAGGATGGACTACCAATAACTTAATTAATGCTATTGACAATCAGGGGCTCGAAAATAAAAACTTTAATCTAGTTTCATTATTAATAGGTGTTAATAATCAATACCAGGGGATTTCATTAAATCAATTTAATATAGAATTCCCTCAACTTATTGATTCGGCTATTCGGTATGCTGGTGGAGACAAAAATCGTGTTTTTATTGTTTCGATACCAGATTACGCCTATACACCTTTTGGACAAGCAGGCGGAAATGCGACACAAATAAGCTTGCAAATTGACCAATATAATGCCATCAGCAAAAATTTTGCGGATAATTTAAATATAAAATATTTTGACATTACCCCAATTTCTAGGCAGGGTTTAATACAAACGGACTTGGTTGCTAATGATGGCTTACATCCCTCTGCAAAGCAATATGGCATGTGGGTTGAGTTAATGCTTCAATATATTGACAGTATTAATATAATTACAATTGAAGTTTTGGCAAATAAAGATACTGGACTTAATATTTTTCCTAACCCCGTTAAGGATTTTATTTATTTCGACCTTCCTATGAAAGAGATACCTGCTTCATTTGAAGTCAAACTTTTTTCAATGGAAGGGAAATTTATAAAGTCTGAAATTTTAACTGAAAGCAAACAGAAGCTTTTAGTGAAGAACCTAAATAATGGATTTTATTTATTAAATATTTCGAACAAAAATGGTGTTAATATGAATTTAAAAATTTCTAAAGTCGAATGATATTTTGTAAAAAAATAATAATTCAATTGTGTAAAAAAAAACTGTTCCCACTGTTCTGTATCTTTTTTCTTTTCCTAAATAATATAAATATTGCAAACTCACAGTCAAGTTTGCCGTCAGACCAGGAGCAGAAATTAAACATACTCACATGGAATCTTTATATGCGTCCTCGTACAGTTTTTAAAAATGGCCAGGTGTCTAGAGCTTATGCTATTGTTGAACAGCTGAAAAATAAAAATTATGATGTAATTGTATTCCAAGAAGCGTTTGACAACAAGTCCAGAAAAATTATTTGGAATGGACTAAAAAAACAATTTCCTTTTAAATCGGACCAACCAAAACACAAATATTTTTATAAAATTAGTACTGGTATTTTTATAATCAGCAAACTTCCGATAAATGTTATTGATAATATTTATTTTTCAATTTGTGGTGGCTCCGACTGCTATGCTGTTAAGGGTGCTGTTCTTGTTGATGTTGTCAAAAATGGTCATAAAGTTCAAATTATTGGCACACATTTGCAGTCGGCTGATGGAAAAAAAATGACTGGAGAGGAAATTCGTCAAATTCAATATATGGAAATTAAAAATAAATTAATGACCCCATATGAAGAAAAAGGGGTGCCTCAGTTTTTTGCTGGTGATTTAAATATTCCTAAAGATGATAAAAAAGAATATGAGCAAATGCTTGCATTGATGGATGTTGAGGATGGAGAAATTTCTGGAGAAAATCAGTTTTCTTCCGGTGGAGGAGGGCTGAACGATTTACAAAACCATAAAAACAAAGCTCGTATAATAGATTATATTTTATGTAGAAATAATGGCTCTAATGTTAGATTTACTCAAAGATGTGTGAAAATTTTTCAACAACGTTGGAGCAAAAAAAACAAAGACCTTTCCGATCATTATGCTGTGTTGGCAGAAATTGCAATAAAATAAAATGCGGTTATCTGCTATTTTTTTTCTACACATTGCTAAAATTTATTAGCGCATTTTTAACAGAATATTATTCAATTAAATATTATCATACCTTCGTAATGTAAATTTTTAATAAATTGTTATTTATGAACAATAAAGTTACGCAGCTATTTGATATAAAGTACCCCATTATTCAGGCTGGTATGATATGGTGTAGTGGTTGGAAGTTGGCTTCAGCTGTTAGTAATTCAGGAGGACTTGGCCTTATAGGCAGCGGCAGTATGTATCCAGAAGTGCTGAAAGAACATATTCAAAAATGTAAAAAAGCTACTAATAAACCGTTTGGAGTTAATATTCCATTGCTTTATCCAGATATTGATAAACATATCGAAATTATTATTTCGGAAGGTATTAAAATTGTTTTTGTATCCGCAGGAAATCCTAAAACTTGGACTAAGAAATTGAAAGATAATGGAATTATTGTGGTGCATGTAGTTTCTAATGCGAAGTTTGCTAAAAAAGCCGAAGATGCTGGTGTTGATGCTATAGTTGCAGAAGGCTTTGAAGCGGGAGGACATAATGGGCGCGAAGAAACTACAACACTTTGTTTAATACCTTTGATAAAACAAGCCGTTAATATACCTTTAATAGCTGCTGGTGGTATTGGTACTGGTTGCGCAATGCATGCTGTTATGGCTTTAGGAGCTGATGGTGTTCAGATAGGTAGCCGATTTGTGGCTTCCAATGAAGCTTCGGCAAATATAAATTTTAAGAAACTAATAGTTGATTCTATTGAAGGCGATACTAAATTAATGTTAAAGCAGTTAACTCCTGTACGATTATTGAAAAATAAATTTTTTTATGCTCTACAAGAGGCTGAAAATAAATGTGCTTCAACGGAAGATCTAACGCAATTGCTTGGACGTGGTAGAGCAAAAAAAGGTATGTTCGAGGGTGATTTGGATGAAGGGGAACTCGAAATTGGTCAAGTAGCAGCATTAATACGTGATATACAGCCAGCATCTTCCATTATCACAGAAATTGTGGCCGAATACCAACAATCAATAAAAAAATTAATTAATACGCATTGGTAAAAAATCTTAAAACAAGGATAAGCATTTATAAGTTAAATTATTACCATTCCTTTTTATAATTTTATTGAGGATGGAAAAACAATATACCAGATGATAAAATTTGATAAATTTCAATTAGAAAATGGCTTAAAGGTAATTGTGCATCAGGATAAATCAACTCCTTTGGCATGCATAAATATTTTATATGACGTAGGCTCTCGTGATGAAAACCCAAATCAAACAGGTTTTGCGCACCTTTTTGAACACCTTATGTTTGGCGGCTCAATTAATATTCCAAATTATGACGAACCACTACAACGCGTAGGGGGAGAAAATAACGCATTTACTACAAATGATATAACCAACTATCATTTAACACTTCCTTCAGAAAATATCGAGACCGGTTTTTGGCTTGAATCAGATAGAATGCTGAGTTTAGCATTTTCCGAAAAAAGTTTAGAAGTACAGCGCAATGTAGTTATTGAAGAGTTTAAACAACGGTATTTAAATCAGCCTTATGGTGATGTATGGCTATTGTTGCGCCCGATGGCTTATAAAGTTCACCCTTATTCTTGGGATACCATTGGCAAAGAAATTTCACATATTGAAAATGCAAACATGGAGGATGTGAAAACATTTTTCAATAATTTTTATAGCCCTAATAATGCCACAATGGTAGTTGCAGGAAATGTAGAATTCGAAAATATAAAACTATTGTCAGAAAAATGGTTTGGCCCTATAAAAAAAGGACCGGATAACAAGCGGAACCTGGCTCAGGAGCCCGAACAAAAAGAAGCACGAAGTTTAACTGTTGAAAGAGATGTTCCCGTTGATGCTATCTATAAGGTTTACCACATCTGCTCACGTTACGATAAAGAATATTATGCAATCGATTTAATTTCAGATGTATTGTCTCAGGGTAATTCATCCCGCTTGCACAATACGTTAATAAAAGATAAAAAATTATTTAGTGATATTCATGCCTATGTAATGAGTGATTTTGATAAAGGATTGTTTGTAATTTCTGGTAAGCTTGCTGATGGTATTAGCATGGAACAAGCTGATAATGCTATAAATGAGGAACTTCAGAAATTAAAATCTGAGTTTATAACTTTGGATGAGCTAACGAAAGTGAAAAATAAAATGGAAGCATCACATGTTTTTGGTGAGGTTGATGTTTTGAATAAAGCTACTAACCTTGCTGTTTCTGAGCTATTGGGCGATGCAGGAATGATAAATAAGGAGGTTGAAAAATATCTTTCGGTAACAGCAGAAGAAATTAATGAGCAGTCAAATATTATTTTTAAAAACGAAAATTGTTCTACACTATATTATAAATCTAATAAAAAGTCACAAGACTTGGAAAATATAACAATGCAAGAAGAAACACCCAGTAGCCAAAGTTAAAATTAATCATTAAACATAAAATGCAATATTTGTTTAAAAAACAAGGGATGCCGATTTAAAATTTGACTTGTTTTTCTCAATTTAATATTTTTTTCATTAAAAATTTAAAACACCAGTTCTCTTAATCAATAAGCAACCTTTTCATTTTTTTTGCGTCTAAGAATTAATAAATTTATGTACCAGTTAATTTTTAAATTAATTAGGCTAAAAATATTTGTTATAATTATTTTCATAAATTTTCAATTAAAATAGAATTAGTTATTAATTCAATAATATTATTTGTATTTTTACAGTAAAGAAATTTTCAAAACATGAATAAAATGAAATATCTGTTCATTTACATTTTTATTTTTGCTTTTTTTATATTACAAAAAGCAAACTCTCAAAACAATACCTCCTGGCAACCTATTTATTTACTTGTAACTGGCGGGAATGTTATGGATGGTGTTGAAGCGTCCTTCCAAGTAAATAAATGCAATGGAAAGGATATTGTTAATATTAAATTTATTAATCATACTTCCAGCCAATTATCATTAGAATGGTTTGATGCTGTTTTTACAAAAGAACTAAAATGGATTAACAAAGATAAAAAGGAGGATAAAAAATACATATCACTTTCTCCAAATGCTGAAATAGTAGGCAATTGTTTAAATGGCAAGTACCCAGAACTTACAATTAATATGAAAGATTTTATAGAGGATAAAAACAATTTTAACAGATACTCTTCCTCTCAATTGAAAATTATTAAAGTAAAATAATGATAAAATTAATAGAATTGAAAAAAATAATTTCCATATACCTTTTATTTCTAATAATATCCGTCCCTTCGGTATTTTCACAAACCGTTAATGTAACTATTATTTATAATGGAGCGCAATCACAGGGGTGTTGTAATGTTTGCGGTGTTGATTATTGGTGTATAAATAATACAGGAGGTTGCGGTACCACAGCCGCTTGCGATAACAGAACTTTTTCCGACCCTGTACCTGCCGGTAATATTATTACTGGGATTTCAGTAAATTATTTTGGAGCGGGTTGTGATGCACAATCTGAGCCTACCTTTATTAATGGCGTTTTTATAGGGGCTGCTCCCAGTGACGGGGCTTGCAGTTGTTATAACCCACCGACTTGCTCTTCATATCCTACAAGCAATACATTCCCTTGTCCAACAGGATTGCCTAGCTATAATTATGGTGGAAACAATGTTTTTCAATGTTGCCCTACCGATGCATTTTGTCCTCAAAGGGCAATAATTACTATTACCTATACCCCTGTATCGATAACGCCAACAGCTGCAACAGCTAGTCCCAATCCATCTTGTGGAGGAGCCATTACGCTTTCAAAAGTAGGGGGGGCATTAGGGGTAGGTGCTGTTTGGAAATGGTATTCTGGCTCCTGTGGTGGAACTCTTGTTGGTACAGGAGCTACTATTACGGTAACACCAACTGCCACTACCACATATTTTATTCGTGCAGAAGGTTCTGGCTGCGGCACTAGTGGATGTGCTCAAGTAACTGTTACAGTTAATAGTCTATCAGTTGACCCTACAGCTGCAACAGCAAGTCCTAGCACTACCTGTGGAGGCGCTACTACACTTAATGTTACAGGAGGGTCTTTAGGTTCGGGAGCTTCATGGAAATGGTATTCATCATCATGTGGTGGAGCAGCCGAAGGAACAGGTGCATCTATTACCGTAAATCCTACTGCTACAACCACTTATTTCGTTAGAGCGGAAGGGCCCTGCAATAATACCAGTTGCGTTCAGGTGCTTGTTACCGTTAATCCTGTTCCATTTGCTATCGCAACACCTGCTGCTCAAACATTTTGCTCTGGAAATACTACGTCCATTAGTTTAACTAGCCTTACCCCAGGTACAACTTTTGCATGGACTGTTGTTCAAACTGGAGTTTCCGGAGCTACAAATAACTCAGGAACCTTAATTGCTGAAACATTAACTTCATTAAGCGGGGTGCAAGGTACAGCAGTTTATACAATTACACCAACAGCAAATTCCTGTGCTGGTAATCCTATAACTGTAACAATTACAGTAGATCCGGTACCAGTAATAACAGCAACACCTTTAAACCAAACAATATGTGCTGGTACAATTTTACCGACTTTTTTAACAAGTAATGTTTCTGGTTTAGTGTTTACATGGACTGTTGTTGAAACAGGTGTTTCAGGAGGAACAAATTCTTCAGGAACAACTATTTCTGATTCATTGATTGCAACAGGAGGAGTTGCAGGTACCGCAGTTTATACAATTTCTACAACTTCTAGTGGCTGTCCTGCCGCCTCTATTACTAATACCATTACCTTATTACCTGACCCAGGAACTTCAGCTACTGCAAGCCCTGCAATATCTACAATTTGCTCTGGAACATCTACTGCAATAACCTTATCTAGTGTTGCTATTGGTACTGTTTTTACCTGGACAGTATCAGAAGTAGGCGTAACTGGAGGTTCGGGTGGTACAGGTGCTACTATTTCTCAATTGTTAAATTGTGGATTAATACCAGGAACTGCAACTTATTCTGTAGCTTCTGATGCGAATGGCTGCATTGGAAATCCTATTAATGTTGTAGTTACAGTTAATCCAACACCTATAGGAACAGCAACTCCATTAACAGAAACATTTTGTTCAGGCGACAGCACCTCTATTGTATTAACAAGCAATAATTCGGCAACTACATTTTCATGGACAGTTTTTCAATCAGGGGGAGTTACAGGAGCAACTTTTGGGACAGACACCATTATTCAACAAACCTTAACAAATTCAGGAACAGCATCAGGTACAGCTGTTTATACCATTATACCAATTATAAATGCCTGTGCGGGTGCTCCTTTAATTGCAACCATTACTGTGAATCCCCTGGATGGCGCATCTTTTGTTTATTCATCCGCCACTTATTGTCAATCGGGCATTAATCCAACTCCTGTAATAACAGGTTTGTCGGGCGGAACATTTTCTACTAATACACCGGGTTTATCTGTTGACCCATCAACAGGTACAATTACATTGGCCACAAGTGTTGTGGGGGCCTATAATCTGTGTTATTCAACTACAGGGATTTGTCCCGATTCAAGTTGTATCCTAATGACAATTGAAAACTCTACACCATTTGCAGATTTCTCCTACTCAGGTTCTCCTTTTTGTCAAAATGGACTTAATCCATTTCCTGTTTTTGTTCCTGGAGCCAGTGCTGGTGCTTTTTCCGCATCTCCAATTGGTTTGCAATTCATTAGTATCAATACCGGTGAAATTGACCTGGCAAATACTGTTCCAGGGTCTTATATCATAACAAATTTTATCCCCCAAAGCGGTTTTTGTGATCCTGTAACGGCTACTAGTGCAGTTGTTATTATTTCTTCAGATGATGCATCCTTCGTATATACTTCAGCAACTTATTGTACTACAGGAAGTCCACAAACACCCGTAGTTACTGGCTTATCAGGAGGTGTTTTCAGTTCTTCTCCTACAGGCTTGTCGTTAAACCCTTCAACAGGTACTATTACTTTATCAGCTAGCGCCTATGGTTCATACACACTTGTATATTCTACAAATGGTGTTTGTCCGAGCGCAGATTCAATTACCATGACAATTGATACCATTACTCCTTCTGCAACTTTTTCATACATCGGCTCGCCATTCTGTCAAAATGCGATTGATCCATTTCCATTTTTTAGCCCCAATGCTAGTGCAGGAATATTTTCTGCCACCCCTTCTGGACTATCCTTTGCAAATGTTAATACAGGAGAAATTGATTTACTTAATTCAACACCAGGAAGTTATATAGTAACTAATACAATACCTGCAAGCGGCATTTGCTTGCCTATTAGCGATACCTATGCAGTTATCATAAGTGCTTCTGATGATGCATCGTTTACCTATCCGTCAGCTACGTATTGCACCACTGGTCCTCCACAAACACCTTCTATTACAGGTTTGCTTGGTGGAGTCTTTTCCTCTCTGCCTCCTGGTTTATCAATTAACGCTTCAACTGGATTAATTAATTTAGCAAACAGCGCTCTTGGTATTTATACCCTTACCTATTCAACAAATAGTTCTTGTCCTAATTCTAGTTTTATTATTATGACAATAGCTGACAGCACACCTTTTGCGAACTTTTCTTATTCCGCCACAACTTTTTGTCAGAATGCAGCAAACCAAAATCCAACATTTACGCCAGGTTCTAGTGCAGGAACATTTTCAGCAACACCTGCCGGTTTAGTTATAGTAAATGCCAATACAGGGGAAATAGATATAGAAAATAGTATACCAGGAACCTATCTTATTACCAATACGATTCCACAAAGTGGAATATGCCTATCCGTTAATGCAAATACAACCCTTATGATTATAGAGGCAGACGACGCTTCTTTTTCATACTCATCTGCCACCTATTGCACTACAGGAACACCTCAAGTGCCATCTATTACAGGTTTGCAAGGGGGCACCTTTTCTTCTTTGCCTAGCGGTTTATCACTTGATCCAGCAACTGGAACCATTACTTTATCTACTAGTATTATTGGAGCTTATACGCTTACTTATACAACATTTGGCAATTGCCCAAATTCAAGTTCAATTACAATGACAATTAATGATACCGTTTCCTCTGCTACCTTTAGTTATGTAGGCTCCCCATACTGTCAATCCTCTGGGACTAACATATTTCCTACCTTTGGAATAGGCGCAAGTGCTGGAGTTTTTTCCGCAAGTCCTTCAGGGTTGATAATTACCCATGTAAATACAGGAGAAATTGATCTGTCGGAGAGCGCACCAGGGACATACAATGTCACAAATACCATACCTGTTAGTGGTTCCTGCCTTTTTGTAAATGCCTCCTTTGTTATAACAATTATTGGAGCTCCTGTAGTTACAGCAATACCTAATGCACTTGCTTTTTGTGAGGCAGGTATCGCTGCCGTTTCCATAGCTTTATCAAGTTCTGTTTCACCAACTACATTTGTTTGGACAGTTTCGCAATCTGGGCTTACAGGAGCTTCTCCAGGAACAGGAGCTGTTATAAATCAAACATTAACAAACCAAGGAACAGGATCAGCTACAGCTGTTTATACTATTACACCAAACGCAAATGGCTGCAGTGGCGATCCTATAAATATAACTATTATTGTTAGTCCAACAGTTTTTGATAGTACAGCAATGGTAATAACACCAGGCAACTGTGGAATAACATTAGGTTCCATCGCTGGAATAACCGTTAGCTCAGGTCAATCACCATTTACATATCAATGGAAAGATTCCATAAATGTTATAGTACCAGGTGCGGGCACTGCAAATTTGAATAATGTAGAACCCGGGAACTATTCCTTAATAATTACGGATGCTAATGGTTGCTCAGTTACTTGTGGTCCAATAATGGTTAATAATAATCCTCCTGTTATAGCGGCATTTACTGCAAATCCATTAACAGGTGAAACGCCACTAACAGTTGATTTTACAAATAATAGTTTAGGTGCTTCAACTTATATTTGGCAATTTGGTACAGGAGATTCATCAACAGTTGCAAATCCAACTTATGTATATATTCCATTAGGGAAATTTACAGTATGTTTAACAGCAATAAGTGCTTTTAATTGTATTGACACTGCTTGTTCTATAATAGAAGTTAATATAAATTCAATATTCATAATTCCCAATGTTTTTACACCCAATGGTGATGAAGTAAATGATATGTTTACTATTAAAGGAAGAGGGATAAAAACTATGAACGCAGAAATATATACCCGATGGGGACAAAAAATTTATGAATGGCATACACCCTATGGTGGATGGGATGGGCATATGGCTAGTGGGGAATTAGCTAGCGAAGGCACTTATTATTTTATCATTTCAGCATCAGGAATTGATGGGGAAAAATATTTTGAAAAAGGGTTTTTTAACTTAATTCAAAGTAAATAGAGAACAATCCTGTTCAATTTAAGAAAATGAATCATAGCATTCAATCAATTTCGGATGTAATTAATGCAAGCATTAGTGGCAACGGCAATAGGGATTCTAAAATAAAAAGTTTACTAATTGACAGTCGCAAACTGAGTAATCCAGATACTTCATTGTTTTTTGCTATAACCGGAGAACGCCATGATGGACACAGTTATCTGTTAGATTTATATAAATTGGGTGTTCGTCATTTTGTAGTTTCTATACTTCCAACAAATATTAATTATTTTGAAAATTCAATTTTTTTCTTAGTAAAGGATACTTTACGCGCCTTGCAAGATTTAAGTGCCTTCCATCGTTTACAGTTTAATATTCCAATCATAGGTATTACAGGTAGCAATGGGAAAACTGTTGTAAAAGAGTGGCTTTTTCAATTAATGCGGGAAGAAAAAAACATTGTACGAAGCCCTAAAAGTTTTAATTCACAAGTTGGTGTTCCCCTTTCTGTTTGGCAAATAGCTGAAGAAAACAATTTAGGTGTTTTTGAAGCAGGCATTTCAAAAGCACAAGAAATGAATTATCTTGAGCATATCATTAAGCCAACAATTGGCCTTATAACTAACATTGGGCAAGCGCATGATGAAAACTTTGAAAGTCAAGAAAAAAAAGTTAATGAGAAGCTGAAATTATTTATTAATTCAGAAGTTTTAATCTATTGCAAGGATTATTTGAAAGTGCAAAATGAAATAACATCTAACAAAGCCCTTTTAAAATTAAAAGTATTTTCCTGGTCGCGAAAATATAGAGCAGATTTAATAATTGGCCGTATTAATAAAAGTATTGTAGATACAGAGATTCAAGGTATTTACAAAAATGATTTCATACATGTTTCTATCCCTTTTACAGATGAGGCAAGCATAGAAAATGCTATACACTGTTGGGCAACCTTGCTTTACTTAGGTTACGAAAACTCTTTGATAGCATTACGCATGAGATATTTGAGCCCAATAGCCATGAGGTTAGAGTTAAAAGAAGGAATTAATAATTGCTCTGTTATAAATGATAGTTATAACTCAGATTTAGGTTCTTTGTCCATCGCTCTCGATTTTTTAAACCAGCAAAAGCAACACCCCAAAAAAACATTAATACTCTCCGATATATTGCAAAGTGGCCGTAATGAGGAGGCGCTTTATAAAGAGGTAGCGGAGTTAATACATAAAAAAGGGGTGTCGCGTTTAATAGGAATAGGTAAAGGGATTTCCAGTCAAATGAATCAATTTGATATAGAAAAATATTTTTACAAATCGACTGAAGATTTTTTGGGAGAGTTCAACAACTCACTTTTTCGTGATGAAACTATTTTATTGAAAGGGGCTAGAGCCTTTGGATTTGAAGCCATTAGTAAAATAATTCAGCAAAAAGCACATGAAACTATTTTAGAAATTAATTTAAATGCCATTGTCCATAATCTAAATTATTTTCGTTCAAAATTAAATGCCAATACTAAGATTATGGCAATGGTAAAAGCCTTTTCTTATGGTAGTGGAAGTTTTGAAATTGCTAATATTTTACAATTTCATCGTATCAATTATTTAGCTGTTGCATATGCTGATGAAGGAATTGAATTGCGTAAAGCAGGTATTACCATGCCTATAATGGTTATGAATCCTGAAGAACAAAGTTATAATTCAATGATTCAATATAATTTAGAGCCAGAAATATATAGTTTTCGTGTATTAAGTTTATTCGAAGAAACACTAAAACGAAGCGAGCATAATAATATAGAACCTATTCCAATACATATAAAGCTAGATACTGGAATGCACCGTTTAGGATTTGACGAGTCTGAAATAAATGAGTTAATTGTACGTATTAAAAACAATAAAAATCTTGTCATCAGTTCTGTTTTTTCACATTTAGTGGCAAGTGATGAAGCAGAGCATGACGATTTTACGCGACTACAAATAAATAAACTAAATGAGATAAGTCAAAAAATAAAAACTCATTTTGCCTACCCAATTATGAAACATATTCTAAACTCAGCGGGTATTAGTCGTTTTTCTGATGCACAATTCGACATGGTAAGGCTGGGAATTGGATTATATGGCATAGGAACAAGCCCATTGGAACAATCGCAGTTACAAAATGTAAGTACATTAAAAACAAGTATCTCGCAGATAAAAAATGTTCCTGCTAATGAAACAATAGGTTATAGCAGAAAGGGCCTCGCTACTCGCGATATGCAAATTGCCACTATTCCCATAGGTTATGCTGATGGGTTAAGCCGAAAACTAAGTAATGGGAAAGGCAAAATGATGGTTAAAGGCAAGTATGCTCCGGTGATTGGTAACGTATGTATGGATATGTGTATGATTGACATTACCGATATAAATGCAAATGAAAATGATGAGGTAATAGTTTTTGGGGAGGCTTATCCTATTGCCGAAATAGCTAAGGATGTCGGAACAATACCTTATGAAATATTGACCAGTATCTCGCGAAGAGTAAAAAGATTATATTTTCAGGAATAGATTTGGTCGCTTAAAATCTTCCAGCTGTTTTTGGTAAGATTATATTAATAAAATATTTTAATTATTTTTTATTAATATAATTTGTATTTTTGAATCATAATTTAAAAAGTATAATTATGAATATGACGGATGTTTTTAATGGAATTGGAAATTGTTTTCAATGGGGATTTACTTTTATGAAAAGTATAGGAAATGGCCCAAATTTATTTTTTTGGTTAATAATAGTCGTTTTACTTATTATTTGGTTGCGCATGCAAACTAAATTTAATGCTGAAGCCAAGGAAAAAAACACATTACAATAAATCTACTTTTAATTATCCTATGCTCTTATCGTAGATTTTTTTAAAAAAACAATACGATTAAGGCTCGCAATTAAAACCCTTGTTGCACTTTATTCTTTGATGATGATAACAGCTTGATGTAAGTTTTTTTTAATCGTTCACAAATTCTTATACCACTATTATATTAATGGATTTCTGCCTATACTTTTTGGCACATACCTCTCTCTTTCTATAAATTAATTACTTCAATAGTAGTATTTATTTTCTTAACTAAGCCTTGCAATACTTTTCCTGGACCCAATTCCGTGAAGGAGGAAGCGCCATCAGAAATCATTTGTTGAATAGTTTGTGTCCATTTAACCGGAGCCGTAAGTTGTGCTATCAAGTTTTTCTTTATTTCTGAAGGCATAGAGACAGCATTTGCCGTAACATTTTGATAGATAGGGCAAATAGGTTGGTAGAAGTTGGTGCTATTAATTGCAGCCTCTAATTCAATGCTGGCAGGTTCCATTAATGGAGAATGGAAGGCTCCTCCTACAGGTAATATTAAGGTTCGTTTTGCACCAGCAGATTTTAATTTTTCACAGGCGATGTTTATTCCATTAATAGTTCCAGAAATTACTAATTGCCCCTGACAATTATAATTTGCAGGAACTACGATATCACCTAATTGAGTGATTTCTGAACAAATAGTTTCAATAATATTATCCTCGAGATTTGTAATGGCTGCCATGGTTGATGGAATAATTTCGCAAGCTTTTTGCATTGCCATTGCACGTTTCGACACCAATATCAAGGCGTCTTCAAATAATAAAGATTTATTTACCACCAATGCCGAGAACTCACCTAAGCTATGACCTGCAACCATTTCTGGGTTTATTTTATCCCCCATCGTAATTGCTGAAATTACAGAATGTAAAAAAATTGCCGGCTGTGTAACTTTAGTTTGTTTTAGCTCATCTTCTGTTCCAGTGAACATAATATCTGTTATTCTGAACCCTAGAATAGCGTTGGCTTTTTCAAATAATTCTTTTGCAATTGAAGATGTTTCGTATAGGTCTTTACCCATACCAACAAACTGTGAGCCTTGCCCTGGAAAAATGTATGCTTTCATTTATAATGATTTAAATTTTACGAAGCTTTTAAAGCCTTGTTAAGATTGGTTTTTATATTTATCAATTATTAATGCTGTTTTGTAAATCTCTGATTATTTATATGATTTTTAGGCGAATCTTTTTTTATTTCTCAGTTGAAATTAATTTAATAAAAAAGAGTTCTGATGTTTACCAGAACTCTTTAATCAATTTAAATATATTTTAATTATTTTTTGTCGCCAAACAAACGAAGTAACATTATAAATAAGTTAATGAAATCCATATATAAATTTAAGGCACCCATAATTACTAATTTACTAGTTGCGGCTGTTCCAAATTCTACACCAGCACCTATGTTTTTTAATTTTTGAACGTCATAGGCCGTTAGTCCAGTAAATACAAGTACTCCTACGAAACTAATTATATATTCCATGGTGCCACTATGCATAAACATGTTAATTAAACTTGCAATAACAATACCTACTAGTCCCATCATCATGATGGAACCAAATTTTGTTAAATCGGTGTTAGTAGTGTAGCCAACAACAGACATTACGCCAAACATTGCAGAAGCTGCAATGAATGTTGAGAATATTGAACCTGCGGTATAAGTAAGAAAAATAAAGCTTAAGCTCATCCCCATGACGGCAGCAAACAATAAAAACAAAAATAATAACACAGGATATGAAATGCGGTTCATCCCGAAAGTCATTATTAGCACGAAGGCAAATGGAGAAAAAATTACACCATAACCTAATGCTGTTAAACCACCCACTTCTGGATTAATTAAATAGGATATTAATTCAGAACTATTGCCAAAATAAAATGCAACTATTGAAGTAATCGCTAATGCTGCAAACATCCAAGAGAATACACTCGACATAAATGTTTTCGATAATGTATTTGCCTCTTCTTTGGATTGAACGTAATTGAAGTTTTTAATTTCCATGATTTTTTTTTTATGTTTGGTATTTAAAGCTACAAATATAATACCAATTATGCTTAATTGGCAATAAATTTATTTATGGGACATTTTGGCAATAAAAATACGAATAAAAATTAATGTTTGAATTTACAGGTCATAAAAAAATATTATTAAACTTTGTAATATTTTGTTTTTTTTGAAATATTTTCCGACGAAAAAAACACTATGTTTATTAATTGCTGATTTTAAAATGTGGTAAAGACAAATTACTGAAAAATAAGTTTTTTGATTTGTGGATTAAAAAAGAAATAAAGAATGGTTTATAAAAAGTGAAAAAATAGCAGCCTATAAAATTATTTTCATAAAAGTAATATTAATGAAGCTTCGTTCCAATTAAGCTAATAAATTCCGCTCGAGTAGTCTCTTTTAAAAATTCACCCGTAAATGCAGATGTGGTAGTTACCGAATTCTGTTTTTGGATACCTCTCATTTGCATGCATAAATGCGAACATTCAATTACAACGGCAACGCCAAGTGGTTTTAAGGTATCTTCAATACAATCCCTTATTTCTGTTGTTAATCTTTCTTGAACTTGGAGCCTTCTTGCAAAAGCATCTATAACTCTAGGGATTTTACTTAAGCCAACAATGTATCCATTTGGTATATATGCTACATGGGCCTTACCAAAAAACGGGAGTAAATGGTGTTCGCACATGGAATAAATTTCAATGTTTTTTACTAGTACCATTTGTTTATAATCTTCTTTGAACCGGGCTGATTTTAATATTTCTGTTGGATTGAGCTTGTATCCATGAGTAAGAAATTTCATTGCTTTTGCAACACGTTCAGGGGTTTTTAAAAGTCCTTCTCTATGAGGGTCTTCACCAATTTCACTTAAAATACTTTTATATTTAGAAGCTAAACCTCCAATTGATTGTTCATTGTAAATATCAATTTTATTATAGCCTGTTAAATCGTCAAATTCGTCGTGGGACATTTCGTTTTATTTATTTTTAATAGTAACAAGTTATATTCCTATTATTATTAAACCAACTTATTATTAAAAAGATTATCTAAAAATCAATATTAGTCATTGTTACAAAATAACTAATAAATTTCGGCTTGTTTTTTTGCTTTCTTTCGTCTTGTAAAATCGTTTAATAGGTAAGGGTAATCGCCTGTAAACTCTGTTGCTCATCTAGCCACTGGCTGGCTGCTGTGACTTGAAAAGAATAAAATTACTTCACCAATTCTGTGATATTTATTTCTTAACAATGCCTCAGATGTGGTTATTCTCCAAAATATTCCACATAATTGTTTTCAGTTTCACATAGTTTAATGCAATGCAGTTCGCAATTTAATAATTTAAGATGAGGTGTTAATTCTTTCCAAATAGCAATCGCAACATTTTCAGTAGACGGCATCAGGTCTTTTAAAAAATCGACATCCATGTTCAAATTTTTATGATCTAATTTATCCGTGATAAAAGTTCTTATAATACTACTTAGTTCTTTTAAATTAACAGAAAATCCTGTATCCGGATTTACTTTTCCTTTAACAGTAACAAACAAATTATAATTATGTCCATGCCAATTAGGATTGGCACATTTACCAAACACTTCATTGTTTTGGTCCTCCGTCCAATTTGGATTATACAATTTATGGGCGGCATTAAAATGTTCTCTTCGGGTAATGTGAATCATGTTGCAAATATACTAGGAATTATGATACTTTTTAATCAAGATTTCAGCTATTTTTCTTTCAATTTTAATATTGTAATAAAAACATTTAATTGATTTTTGTATTTTTAGTACCTCAATAAGTATATTTGTTAAATTTACCTTGTCATCTTTGCATCTCAAACTAGGCGTTAAAAAATTATTGGTTTTTTAACGCATTATTTTAATTTTATAAAATAATGTTTAGAATAATAAAAGGTTTGAAAAATATTTTTCTATTTAATTGAATTTAATTTATTTTTTTATGAAAAAAATATTAGTTGCAAATCGAGGAGAAATAGCATTGCGTATCATGCGTTCTTGTCGAGAAATGGGTATAAAAACTGTTGCAATTTATTCTGAAGCTGACAGGAATGCGCCCTTTGTAAAATATGCTGATGAAGCTATTTGTATTGGTCCTCCGCCATCCAGTCAGTCCTATTTGTTGGGAAATAAAATTATAGAAATTGCAAAAGGATTGGGAGTTGACGGCATTCATCCTGGCTATGGTTTTTTATCGGAAAATGCAGCATTCGCAGCAGCTGTAAAGGTTGCTGGCATTATATTTATAGGGCCTTCACCAGAAGCCATGAATATTATGGGAGATAAGTTGTCGGCGAAAGCAGCAGCTAAAAAGTATAACATCCCTATGGTTCCTGGTTCTGATGGCGCCATAGTTAACATAGAAGAAGGAAAGAAAACGGCGATATTAACAGGTTTCCCACTTTTAATAAAGGCTAGTGCAGGAGGAGGGGGTAAGGGGATGCGTGTTGTAGAGCATATTGGTGAATTTGAAGAGCAAATGAAACTGGCTGTTAGCGAGGCTATTTCGTCATTTGGAAATGGAGCAGTATTTATAGAACGTTACGTTGCCAGTCCTCGCCATATTGAAATTCAAATTTTGGGTGATTCGCATGGTAATATTGTTTATTTGTTTGAAAGAGAATGTTCCATTCAAAGAAGACATCAAAAGGTTATTGAGGAAGCGCCATCATCGGTATTAAGCCCTGAAATTAGGAAAGCAATGGGGGAGTGCGCTGTTAACGTAGGCAAAGCAGTTAATTATGAGGGGGCAGGAACAGTTGAGTTTTTATTTGACGAAAATAATAATTTTTATTTTCTGGAAATGAACACGCGTTTGCAGGTAGAGCATCCGGTAACTGAAATGATTACAGGCATTGATTTGGTGAAAGAACAAATAAAAGTGGCACGTGGCGAAAAGCTTTCTTTTTCGCAGCAAGATTTAAAAATTCAAGGTCATAGCTTAGAGGTGCGTATTTATGCTGAAGACCCCTGCAATAATTTTTTACCTGATATTGGTAAATTAATTTCTTATAAACGTCCTCAAGGATTTGGGGTTCGAGTAGATGATGGTTTTGAGGAAGGGATGGAAATCCCCATTTATTATGACCCTATGATTTCCAAACTTATAACTTTTGGAAAGGATAGAGAGGAAGCAATAACTCGTATGTTACGTGCTATTGATGATTATCAGATTGTGGGAGTAAAAACTACCTTGAGTTTTTGCAAGTTTGTTTTGAAATCAGAGGCCTTTACCTCTGGTAAATTCGACACCCATTTTATAAAAAATCATTTTTCACCTGAAATGTTACTTAATGAAAAAGAGGATGAAGCAATAGTTGCGGCATTATTTGGTGCTAAATTAATGAACGAAAAAGAAGCTACTTCAAAAATTAAAAACACTGAATCGGAAGTTTTATTGTCGAAATGGAAGCAAAATCGTAATAATTAATACAACTATTTTTATTTTTAGCAATCTATTTCCTTGAAAATGTTGTGCAAATATTTTTTTCTTATTGTAGTTTAATAATTCGGTACAGGATTTGTTTTAGCAGCCTTATGGCAAAAATAAAAATATTGTTTTCTTTTTTTTTACCCATATTTTGTTTGGCACAAAATAATGTTTCTCCTGTTAAAGCACCATTGGGTAATAATTATAAAGGACTTCAATTGCCTGAAAAAGCAATTGAGGTTCAAGCTACTATTTATAATGGGGACACAATACCTTATGTAATATTGCCAAGCATTGAATTTTATGTCCCTCGTTTTTTCAAAAACAAAAAAGATGCTGAAAAATGGAACAGATTGAAATTTAATGTCAGAAAAGTATATCCATATGCTATTTTAGCTGCCGCTAGGCTTAAAGAATACGAAAAAGTGATGTCAAAAATATCAAATGAAAATGAGAAAAAAAAATACATGAAGCTTGCTGAAAAAAAATTAAAAGATGAATTTGGCAATGAATTGAAAAATTTGACCATGACGCAGGGCCGTATTTTAATAAAACTTATTGACCGAGAAACAGGTAAAACTGCGTTTAAAATTGTAAAAGAAATGCGTGGGACCTTTTCCGCCTTTATGTGGCAAAGTTTAGCTGTTTTGTTTAGCTCAAACCTTAAAGATCAGTACGATCCAAATTCTGAGGACAAAGCCATTGAGCAGGCAATAAAATTAATAGAAGATTTACAATAAAATAAGCGGCATAAATTTTTATTGCCAGGTTATTAAAATTAATTGCAAACAATTTTTAAAGACTCTTGTAAATGATGGCATTTTAAATATAATTGTAAGTACATTTGTAAGCTAATCTAATAGCTAATTATTAATTATTAATTATTAATTATTAATTATTAATTTATGTTTAATTAAAGCTATCCTTGGTATTTGATGTTATATTTATTTTAAGAGTAAATTATCGAAAAATGAAATTTAAAAAAATAAATTTAAAAGTATATTTTGCAATAACAGTTGGTTTTTTTCTGTTTACTTCCTTTAGTTATAAATACCAAAGTTTAGAAAATAACTCTCGGGAAATATTGCTTGGTGTTTTGGAGTCTATTTCAAAAATTAAAACGATGCGTTACCATCTTCTTTGTAATGAAAGAATAAATGGTAAAATACAGCAAACAGAGTCAAAGGTAAAGTTGCAAATATCGCCCAGGAAATTATATTTATCTTTAAAAGGCCCTGAGTTATTGTGGTTAGAAGGTCAAAATGATGGAGATGCCTTGATAAATCCGGGAGCTTTTCCATATATTAATCTTAACCTAGATCCATTTGGTTCATTTATGCGAAAGGGGCAGCACCATACAATTCATGAAATGGGTTTGAAATATCTTTCTCTTATTTTGAATGCAGC
Source organism: Chitinophaga pinensis (assembly GCA_945865315.1). Taxonomy (GTDB): domain Bacteria; phylum Bacteroidota; class Bacteroidia; order 2-12-FULL-35-15; family 2-12-FULL-35-15; genus 2-12-FULL-35-15. The sequence goes on from CAMBDK010000001.1 coordinate 51,417, forward strand.
CATTAAACGAGCAGGCGATAGTTTTGAGAAGAATTTTGTTGTTGTTGGGGAAGAAAAATACTATGGACGAGATTGTTATAAACTTTCTATTGCTTTTCCCGATTTTGTATGGAAATCATATACAGTAAAGAAAGGTGAAGACCTTATATCAATTGCTAGAAAGCTATTTGTAAGCGAATACATGATATTGGAAAGAAACCCCAAACTAAGCTGGTACGATGATGTAAAAGAAGGGCAAATTATACAAGTGCCAGATGCATATGCAAAACTAACTGTGCTCTTAATAGATAAGAAAATTTTATTGCCTGTTAAAAATGAAATATTTGATGATAAGGGACTTTTCGAAGCTTACGAATTTTATGATTTAGATGTAAATTTGCCAATAGCAGCCGAAGAATTTACTGAAAATTATAAAGATTATAATTTTTGATAAGCCTAAAGTGCATTATTCAAAAGTAACAAGCATTTTATATATATGATGAAATTAAAATTATACTTTTTGGTTAGAGGTGTTATATTGTTGATCGTTTGTTTGTTAATGGGCTCCTTTGGTAGCAAACAACCGATAATAAAATATGATAGTCCCTCCATGTTAAATGAGATTATAAAATCAATAGCCAATGTAAAAACCCTTCGTTATGATTTAACACGCAACGAGCGAGTAAATGATAAAATACTCCTCTCAGAATCCAAGATTAAACTCAATGTTTCGCCACGTAAATTATATATTTCTATGAAAACTCAGGAAGTATTATGGATAGAAGGTAAAAACAATGGTAACGCCTTGATTAATCCTTTCACTTTTCCATACATTAACCTGAATTTGGATCCGATGGGAGCATTAATGCGCAAAAACCAGCACCACACTATTCATGAGTTAGGAATGGAATACATTGCCGAAATTATAAAAAATGGAATGAAACATTATGGTGCTATGCTTTACAAACATTTTGTTATAATGGGGGAAGAAAAACATTTTGGAAGAAATTGCTATAAACTTTCGGCCACCTTTCCTGATTTTAAATGGTTGCCTTATACAGTTAAAAAGAACGAAACAATAATTAGCATTGCCAATAAATTTAGTGTGAGCGAATTTATGATTTTAGAAAAAAAACAAGGAGCAACAGATTATAAGGACGTTAAAGAAGGAGAAGTCATACTTGTGCCGAATGTATATGCCAAATTGTTTTTTGTAATGATAGATAAGGAAAAGATGTTGCCGATAAGCGTGGAGATATTTGATGATAAAGGATTATTTGAATCCTACGAATTTTATAATTTACAAGTAAATTCAACCATTTTGGCAGAGGAATTTACTGAAGATTACAAGGATTACCATTTTTAAGGATAAAGATCCTATTTTTTAAAATAAAGAATAAATTTCGATAAAAAAATAATTAAATTATATACACAAATCATGAAAACATTTTCAATATTTGTGTTATATTTGTAATAGAATAATTTTAACATATACACTTATGTTAAGGCAGATACAATCACAAAAATTACTTCAAAAACTTTCGCCCCAGCAAATTCAATTAATGAAATTGTTGCAGTTGCCAACTATTGCCCTTGAGCAACGAATAAAAGAGGAGATGGAAATTAACCCAGCTTTAGAGGAGGGATCAGAAGAGGAAGATGAAATTAATACTGATTTTGAGGAAGAAAATTATGATGATTTATCCAAAAATGATGAAAATCAGCGCAATGATTTTAGTATAAGTGATTACATGGATGAAGACGAAGGCGTTTCCTATAAGCTAAAAGTGAATAATACAAGCGCTGAAGAAGAACGAAAAGAAATTCCTTTTTCTGTAGGTGTTACATTTCAGGATATGCTTGATAGTCAGCTTGGTTTAAAAGAGCTTAACGACCATCAATATCAAATAGCTAATTATTTAATTGGTAACTTAGATGATGATGGATATTTGCGCAGAGAGTTAAATTCCATCATTGACGATATAGCATTTTCACAAAATATAATAACAACTGAAAAAGAATTAAATGATTTACTAAAGGTAATTCAAGAGTTTGACCCTGCCGGTGTTGGTGCCCGTGATTTACGTGAATGTTTGCTGATACAATTACAGCGCAAAAAACCTTATACTAAAATTATTGAGCTAGCTATTAAAGTTGTAAACGAACAAATGGAGGAGTTCTCAAAAAAACATTTTGATAAAATTTTAAAAAATCTTGACATAGACGATGATTTGCTTAAGGAGGTAATTCAAGAAATTTTGAAACTGAATCCTCGCCCTGGAAATTCTATGTCCGATGGTCAAAAAAGCCATCAGCAAATAATAGCAGATTTTACTATTACCAATGAAGATGGTGAACTTTTGCTAGTTTTAAACTCACGCAACGCTCCCGATTTGAGGGTTAACAAGCAATACAGTCAAATGTTGGGTGAGTATTCAAAAGAAAAAAACAAAAATACCAAAGAAGCCTCTGTTTTCGTAAAACAAAAATTAGATGGTGCGAAATGGTTTATAGATGCAATACAGCAAAGGAGCCAAACATTGCTATATACGATGAATGCCATAATGGAATACCAGCGCAATTATTTTTTAGAAGGAGATGAAACATTATTAAAACCAATGATATTAAAGGACATTGCTGAAAGGGTAGGGCTAGATATTTCTACTGTTTCGCGGGTGGCGAACAGTAAATATGTTCAAACTTCTTTTGGTACATTTTTATTGAAATCATTTTTTAGTGAATCCCTTTCTACTGATAGCGGTGAGGAAGTATCCACCAGGGAAGTAAAAAAAATATTAAAAGATTGCATTGATGCCGAAGGAAAAAAGAAACCATTGACAGATGATAAGCTCACCAAAATATTAAAGGAGAAAGGTTATAACATTGCCCGCAGAACAATAGCAAAATATCGTGAACAGCTAGATATACCAGTAGCCCGTTTAAGAAAAGAGTTGTAATTATTAGCTTTAAGCTATGTGATATTTTATAAAAAAATCAATAAATTTCCTAACAATAAAATAAAGTTTACCAATGGGTGCCCTCAAATAAATGTGGGTAATGCGCTTTTAATTCACTAATAAATAATTCGTAGGGAACATCATCGAAATTACCATAATCGTGGAGATATTCCATATACTGATTCCCTTCCTGATTGAAGGATTGAAAAATAGAATCTTCTAAACCATTAAATTCAAGAGGCTCAACATTTAATTTTACGCAGAGTTCTTTATTGAATGCCGGAGTAGCTTTAACCCATTTATCGTTCAGGAAAAACTCTGTATAGCCATGAAAAACAAGAACATTGGTTTTTAAAATTTGTTCTAATTTATCAGTTCCAATATGATTACGAACCTTAGCAAATCCCAAACGGCTTGGTATGCCAGCCGCCCTTGCACAAGCTCCAAGTAAACAAGCTTTCTCAACACAGTAACCATGATTTCGTTTAAGCAATGAACTTGCTTTTAGTGCCTCCCGATTTAAATTAATGTCGAATGGGTTATAGATAAATTCATCCCTAACAGCATAATAAAGTTTTACAGCTTTTTCTATAGGAGTAGTAGCATTTCCTATTTTATTTTGAGTAAAACGCATTACTTCTACCGAATCACTATTAATGAATTCTGCTGGCCGAAGATAAATTTCATTCATAATCATTTTTTTTTGTCCTATTTGATAGGTTTGTGAGATTATAATATATGTTTACTAGGTTTTATTTTACTAATAGATTTTGCGCTTAATTTTATTTTAATATTGTACTAAATAATTAAAAACAATATTTATCTTAATGGTTTAGTAACTCTTTTCCTTGGGAAATGGAGGTGTTTGTTTACAACAATTCTGCAATCTAGAATTTGGTGGAGGTTACCATATTCTGATTTTATTTTTCTTTCTATCTTTTCTATCCCCCTGCTGTCAAATCTGTCTTGTTGCAATGCATCTAATACAAGCAGTTCGAAAGCTGTTGCTATCATCCAGTCTACTTCCTGTTTATAGCCAATGGCTGCAATGGCGTTGGTTTTTTTAAGAAAAGACTGAATGGTTCTTCCTGCTGCATTTAATGTTTCGCAGGAAGCAAAAAATATAACTTTTCCTTTTGCAGAATCTTCAAGAATCAAGGCTAAATCATTCAGAGAGTAGGTATTTTTATGTGTGATGTATATTTGTCCTTTTTTACCATGGAATGCTAAATAAAGAATTGGATATTTTGTGATGATTGATTTTTGTTTCCATTTTTTTAAAAAAAACTCTAATTCTTCCTTTGTAGCGCAGGTTTGATAAATATAATTGCAGATACTACCTTTGTGCAATAATTCAAGAATTGGTAGCACAGTAGATTTGTTATTAAGATTTTGATCCCATAATCCTTCTAAGCAATAAATGCCTTTTTTCATTATATTATTAATTTGTATTCATTTGTGCATACGAATTTACAAATAAGCATTTCGATAAATAGCAGGAATAATTTATATTTGTTTAAATTTGTTGTAGTTTTTTGTACCTTGCTGAAATTCAGGGCAATACATTCCAATTGAAAAAAAAGGCTAGATTATAATTAAAATTTGGATTTTATTAATTAAAACCCCAAATAAGTAATTTCAAGTATTTGAAAGTGAGTACCTTATGATTTATCTGTAATTGTTTAGGTTAGCACATTAATTTATAAATTTGTAGGATGTGCTTTGCTCGTGTATTTTTAATTTCGAGTAATTATTTAGATTTTTTTATTGTATTTGTTTGAATATCATCATTTTGTTTTTTTTAAAATAATTTTAATATTTTTTTATGAAACTAAACACCTACTTTTTTTTTCGAATTACAATACTAATATTTCTGTTTGTAAAAACTAGTTCAGCGCAATGGTCTGGTTCTACGGCTTTAAATACACTTGTTTGTAACGATTTAGGCAAACAAATTGATTTAAGGATGAGTGAGGATGGTAAAGGAGGAGCTTTTGTAGTCTGGGAGGATTATAGAAGCAGCGGCGGGTTTGGGTTGCCTGATATTTACATTCAATATTTGGATTCAGCAGGTTATCCTCAGTGGGAGGCTAATGGCATAGGTCTGTGCAAGGAATCATCCGAACAAAATACCCCTGCTATTGTAACAGATATGTCGGGTGGGGTAATTGTTGCTTGGTCCGATTGGCGATCAGGTATTGAACGTGATATTTATGCGCAGCGAATTAATGCGCAAGGTATAGTAATGTGGACGATTGACGGTGTGGGCGTAGCCAATAAACTAGAGCGAGAGAATAACGCAAAAATAATTAGTGATGGGGCTGGCGGTGCAATAATTGTTTGGGAACAGTTAGGTAATAGTGGTCTTTGGGATTTATTTGCCCAAAGGATAGATTCCTTGGGGGCTCCAGTATGGCAGCTTGGTGGATTGCCTATTTGCACGGTTAATGCTCAAAAGGTAAATCCAAAAATACAAAAAGATGGTAAAGGAGGCGCTATAATTACATGGCAAGATTATAGAAATTTAACCGACTATGATATTTATGCGCAACGATTAAGCCCTACTGGTGCATTACTTTGGGGTGTAGGTGCTAAGGCTATTTGTTCTGCCCAAGGTGCGCAAGTAGATCCTAAAATTGATCCGGATTCTATTACAGGAGGTGCTTATATTGTTTGGATAGATAAAAGAAATTTAACGGATTATGATATTTATGCGCAAAAGTTAGATGAAAATGGAAATATTTTATGGGCAATTGACGGGCTTAATGTTACAAATGCAATAGGCAATCAAAGTGCTCATGATATTTTAAGCAATGGAAGTATAACCAATGGTTTAATTGTAACATGGAAAGATAATCGCTCCGGAGAGCTTGATATATATGCTCAGAAATTAAGTCCTGTGGGTATTAAACAATGGGGAAATAGTGATACACCTATCTGTAATTCAACATCAGATCAGTTAAATCCTAATATCGTAGATGATGCTGCCGGAGGAGCTATAATTGTATGGGAGGATTATTCTTCTTTTATTGAAAAGGATATAAAAAGCCAACGAATAAATAGTAATGGAATAATTCAATGGGATTTAAATGGTGTATTTGTTTCTAATGCTATAGCCAATCAGTCGAGCCCCAAAAATATTACTGATAATAAAGGAGGTGCTATTTTTGCTTGGCAAGATAAACGCAATGACGCTAATACAGAAAATGATATTTATGCACATCACTTATATGCGGATGGTTCTTTTAATATGAGTATTAATGAAAAGATAGGGCTACCCGAAATAATTGTATTTCCAAATCCGTTTATTGACGACTTAAATATTTTAATAAATTTAAAGAGCGAGGAATCTATTTTAGTTCACTTGCATGATATCCTTGGTCGTCAATTATCCATTGGTATTTCAAAAAAATATAGTTCTTCAAATGAAAGCCTGGTAATGAAAATAGAAACAGAAAAAACAAATTTGCCGGCTGGCATTTATTTTTTAAAGGTAAATGGAGCTAACTGGACAAAAACAATAAAAGTTATAAAAGGAAAATAGCATGTTAAATAACATTTTTTTATTAGATTTTTTGTTGATGTTCAATATAAAAAAGCAATATTAAAATAAAAAAGAGCTTATTTTAACCACATTTATTATTACCACAATTTTTGCATTTGATGCATCCCTCTTCAAATATTAAGCCGTCGGTGCTAGTGCATTCAGCACATTTATTTTCTACAGATTTAGTACCATCGGGTATGAATTTTTTTAGGGCACGCACCACACCTGTTTTCCAAGTGTTGATATTTTCGGTATATAAATTTAAGTTGCTAATTAATCCAACTACATGCGGTAAAGGCATTCCATGGCGCAATACTCCAGAAATAAATTTCGCATAATTCCAGTATTCTTTATTAAATGTTTTGGAGAGACCTTCAATGTTAACTTTTACGCCATCTTTATTCATGAATTGAAAGTCATATCGTTTTTTGGAATCGGCACCTAAATTTTTAATTATCCAGCCTCTTTCAACCCATTTAGGTATATCCAATGAATGGTCCGTTTGTCCTGTAAATACTTCGTATGGTCTACCATTAAGAATACCCACAAAGGCAATCCATTTTTCATCCTGATTCATAAAACGAACAATTTCCGCCTCTAATATTTTTGGTCGTTTGGGAGAATTGATATCATTGATAACATTAAGTTCTGTAATATTTTCTGAAGAAATTAATACCCCGGTTCTTGAGCCCTCACGATAAACAGTAATTCCCTTGAGGCCTTTTATCCAAGCTTCTTGATAAATTTGCCCAACTTTATTTACAGAAACATCATTTGGTAAATTAATGGTTGAACTGATAGAGTGTGTTGTATATTTTTGCACGATAGCTTGTAATTCAATTCGTTTTAACCAATTGATTTCTTTTGCCGTTGAACCCAGATAAGGACTTTTATTTATGTCGGTTTGCCCTGTAATTTCCATCCATAATTTTAATTTATGATGATAAACAGTAAATTCCTGCCAATGGTCGCCCAAAGGATCTATAAAATCTACTTTTATATTTTTATCAAGAGGGTTTAATTTTCTTCTGCGGATATAGGATAGCATATAAACAGGTTCAATGCCTGAGGATGATTGCGCTAGCAAACTTGTTGTACCAGTTGGAGCAACAGTACTTATTGAAATATTTCTTCTGCCATGCTTAAGCATGCGGGAATAAACATGAGGCAATTCATTTTTTAGCATTTGAACGAATTCTGATTTTGTATCAATTTCAGGGTCAAAATCAGCAAACTTTCCACGTTGAATAGCCATGTCTATGGAGCTATCAAATTCAGCTTCGCATTTTATTTTCATTATTTTCTCCACTTCCACCATCGCCTCATCAGAGTCGAATTTAAATCCGAGGCCTGCTAACATATCGCCAAGAGCAGTAAATCCTAATCCTGTTCTTCTTCCTTTTTCTCCTGCATTGTATAATAGTTTCCAGGTATTTACTTCCACTTCTTTAATATAGTCTGGCTCGGCATCACTTTGTATTTTAGCCAATATTTTTTCTATAGCTTCGAGTTCCAAGTCAACCAAATCATCCATCAAACGCTGTGCTTCATAAGTAATGGTATAAAATTTTGTATAATTAAATTTTGCCGATGGAGTGAATGGCTGATCAATAAAGTTGAATAAATTAAGGGCAATTAGTCTACAGCTGTCTCCTCCCTGCATGGCAATTTCAGAGCATGGGTTAGTAGAAACATTTTTAAACCCAGGATATATAGAAGATGTGGAATAGAAATGTTGCCGGTCCCAAAATATTAAACCCGGCTCTGCCGATTTATGAGCGCTATTAATGATTGAATTCCAAAGTGTTTTCGCTTTAATTACTTTTGAATATTTTGGTTTGTCGGTATTAATGGGCCAATGTAATGTGAAATTATCATCTTGCAATACGGCTTGCATAAATTTATCAGAAAGACGAATTGAAATATTAGCACCTGTAATTTTTGTTAGGTCTTGTTTTATAGTAACAAATTGTTCAATATCAGGATGAGCAATATCAATGGTAATCATTAATGCACCTCTTCTTCCATTTTGAGCAACTTCTCTTGTGGTATTAGAAAATCGTTCCATAAAGGAGACAGCACCTGTAGTTGTGCCAGCAGCGTTTGAAACATTCATGCCAGCGGGCCTTAAGGTGGAAATGTCTATTCCTACCCCGCATCTTCTTTTGAAGAGTTGCACCAGCTGTTGGTCGGTATAGGATATTCCACCGTAGGAGTCATATATTTCAGGCAAAACGACGCAATTGGATAAAGAAGCAATAATATTTGCATTACCCAAAGTTGACATTACACTTCCTTGTGGAATAATATATTTGAAATCTTTAAAATAATTAAATATTTCCTTTTCATCTAATAATTTTCTTTTCTTACCGTAGGCTGAAAGATTTGCATTGTTTACATTAAGATTTTGTATTGTTGCATATTCTTTTTCTTTTCTGGCGAATTCTTTCGCCATGCGCAGGTGCATGTCATCTGGAGAAAGTTCAATAAAATTTTTGTTTTTATCTTTTAAAGCATATTTTGAGATCCACGTAGTAGCAGCGAGTTCATCTCCGTGAAAATAGGCAATGCATTTTTCAAGAACCGAGTCGTAGGAATAAATTTCGACAATATTTTTTTCTGCTTTTTTTGTCATTTAGCATTTCTCATTATTAAATAATTGTAATTTTTAATTTCTTCTCATTTAAATTTGTAATGCAATTTAAGTTTTAATTTGAGTTTTTTATTTGTTTTTTATCAACATCTCAATCATTTTTTTACACTCATATTTAGTTTTATTCCTATTGTTTTGAAATTTAATTGATTGTTTTATGACTCATCGGCATATTTTTAGATCATTTTTTTAAAAATAGGCGATGGTATTTGGTTTAAATACTAAGGATTTATTAAAAAAATTAGACAGGCTTATATTAATTGATTATGTTTATTCATTAAATATTTAGTAAAATATGATTTGTCTAAATTAGATTTTTACAATATATTTTTTCATGTTAGTTATATCATATTATGATTTCTGTAGAAGAAGCTCTGAAATTAATTAAAGACAATACAAGAACAATTGCTTCATCACAAGTTGCTATTGCTAATTCCTTAGGAGGCATCCTTCAGCGAGATATGTTATCTTCTGTAAATTTACCTCTTTTTGATCAATCTTCCATGGATGGATATGCAATACGATATTCAGATTTTATTAATAATAATGTAATAAAAATTAAAGGGGAGGTTGCTGCGGGTAGTTTTTATAAAAAAAAACTAAATAGCGGCGATGCGATAAGAATTTATACAGGAGCAGCGCTTCCGGAAGGCTTGGACACTGTGGTTGTGCAGGAAAAAGTGAGGACTGAAAATGGTTGTCTAATTATTTGTGATCCTTCACTTAAAAAAGGTGCAAATATTCGTATTGCTGGTTCACAAATAAAAAAAGGAGAAATTGCACTATCCAAAGGGACCTTTATTAGACCAGGCACAATAGGGTATATGGCAGCAATGGGTAAAACCAAAGTGAAAATTATTTCTAAACCTGTAATTTCAATTATTGTTACTGGAAGTGAATTAATAAAGCCGGGAGATAAATTAAGTAGGGGGCAGATATATGAATCAAATTCATATTTACTAGTTGCCGTTTTGGAATCAATTGGATTGAAAGCTCAAAATATTTTAACAGTAAAAGATGATGAAAAAGAAATTTACATGGCATTGAAAAATGCGGTACATAATTCAGATTTAGTTATAGTTACTGGTGGTATTTCAGTAGGAGATTATGATTTTACAGAAATGTCATTAAAGAAAATTGGTGTCAAAAATATTTTTTACAAAGTAAAACAAAGGCCAGGAAAACCTTTATTTTTTGGTAAATATAGAAGCACTTTAATTTTTGGATTACCCGGTAATCCGGCAGCAGTACTTAGTTGTTTTTATGAATATGTATTTCCAGCGCTAAAAATTATGCAGGGGTTTAAAGAACCATTTTTATCAAAAAGAATGATTCCAATAGGTAGTAGTTATGATAAAAAAAATGGTCTTGCATTTTTTTTGAAAGGTAAAATTTTTGAAAACATTGTTTATCCTTTGGATGGGCAGGAATCATTCAACTTAAGCTCGTTTGCCATCGCCGATTGTCTTATTTATTTGCCAGAAGTATCTGAAAATATTGAAAAGGGACAGCTGGTAGAGGTGCATATTTTGCCTTAAAAGAATTAATAATTGTTTTATTATATAATTATTTAATAATTTTTATTTTTATAAGATTTTCTTCAAAAAACAATTTGAGGTTTTATCTCCCCCTCCAATGCCTGAGATAGCTGCCAACAGGATTAAAAGAACAGAAAAATATAGTGGTAAAAAACGTTTGTTGTAAATAAAATTATAATTTCACAGGATACTGTTATCCAAAAAGGTCCTTGTAAACAATGAAAAACAGAACATTTTATATTTTTATATTATTGATATTATCTGCAAAAATGAATGCGCAGGTATTCGATACTGTATTTGAATACGATAAAGTTATAGTTTATGATACCATAAAAGTTTATGATACCGTAAAAGTAGAAGATAAAATATTGAAAAAATTACAAGGTTTTGAAAATAATTTTGAAAATAATTTTAATGCTGAAAGCGCTGTGTTAGCAATTGATACAGCCAGTAAAAAAGCAGAATTAGTACTCTTTAATAAAAATGATACTGCAACCATTTCAATTAATAGCATCATACTAAGTGAACCAAATAAAAACTTAGAAAAAATGAAAAAAGAAATCTTATTATTGGCTGCTGCAGCAATGCTGAATCAGTCAGGTTTTGCTCAGGAAGGCAAAACAAATACCGCTACAAGCGAAGAAACTCTTCCCGGATTTACAATTGGTGTGGGGGCTGTTTTGGCTGCCACTATGGATGGATATGTCCAAGGGATACATTTGAAAGCAAACAAATTTGTTAATTCAAAATTAGGGTTTGGCATTAGCAGTGATATTGGAAGAATGCATGAGAAAGGCTTTAATGGGGGAAGTGAAGTTGGAAATTTAGTAATAGGAAATACTAGTGGTCTCTATGCCAATTTTTTTGCTACCGCAAGCTATTACTTATTGGGCAAAACAACAAGTAAAGCGGGCATGTATACTAAGTTAGGGATTGGAGTTCTTGGATACAGGACAGAACAAACTCAATCGGCAGTTGGCTATAGTAATGTGTCTAAATCTAAATTATCAGCATCAAGTTTTTCTTCACAACTTTGTTTGGGCGTGGATTTCAAGCTTGGTAATGGAAGAGTGTTTACAGAAATTGATGCCCTTCCGAGTTTTGTTGGACAGCGATCTCTTGTTATACTAAATTCCGATCCACCAGACCCAGCCTATAAAACAGTATTTCCTGATTGGAATTTTAAAAAACCATTGCAATCTAGTTTTCGCATTGGTTATGTAATCAATTTTTAAATTATTTGAGAGACTGCTTGTGAAAAAATTAAAGATGGTACAAAAAAAGCTGTTAGAAATAACAGTTTTTTTTGTATAAAGCAATATCATTTAAGAAATTTTTGTAAATATTCTTCTAATTTATTATTAACAATACAGATATTAACAATTGAAATATGGTCTGTCCGAATTATATTTAATAGGGAATTATATTAAATAGTATATTTAATTAGTGAAGTATTTACTAATGCGATATAAATATAATTTTTATGTTATAGTTTTTAATTTGAATTTTAAATCATGCCTGAACATAATTTAATTTGGTTATTTATTCCTTCCTTATTTGTTATTGCATTTCTTTATAGTTCAGTTGGACATGGAGGAGCTAGTGGTTACCTGGCATTAATGGCCATATTTAGTTTTCATCCTTCCATAATGAAATCTTCTGCACTTATTCTGAATATTTTTGTTTCTTTTTTATCCTTTTATCAATATTATACTGGCGGTTATTTTAAATGGCGACTGCTTATCCCATTTTTAATTACTTCCATTCCCGCTTCATTTATTGGTTCATCCATTACATTAGACGTCCTAGCGTATAAAAAAATTCTTGGTATACTACTTATTTTCCCAATACTTCGGATTGTTGGTATAATTGGTAAAGATGTGGATACAATTAAAGAAGTTAACTTTTTTTGGGCATTAATAATCGGTGGCATTATTGGTTTAGTCTCAGGTTTGATAGGGATTGGTGGTGGTATTATTTTAAGCCCTATTATATTATTGATGCATTGGGGAAATATGAAAGAAACAGCAGCAGTATCCGCCTTGTTTATATTTTTAAACTCTATTGCCGGTTTAATTGGACTTTTTATAAAAGATGCAGTAATTTACAATCCTATTTATTTTTGGATAATTGTTGTATTAGCAGGTGGATCCTTAGGCGCTTATTTGGGCCGAAGTAAATTTGAAAGTAAAACCTTAAAAAGAATTCTTGCATTTGTTTTAATTATAGCAAGTTTTAAGCTATTAACTGTGAACTAATAATTATATATAAATTATGATAGACTTGTATGTATATTTCAGTTTTATTTAATTTTTTTTATTTAAAATAATAGATCCATTTGAATATTTAAATCTTATTATTTATGCGGTTTGTTTATTTTAGGGGAATTTAATTTTCATTTAGTAGCTCATCTTAATTTATGTGGAATAATATTTTGAGATAAATATTTTATAAAAAACGATAAATTGATTATTTATTTTTTAAAAAACAACATAAGGTCTTATGGATATGGAAGTGAAATTATTTGGTTCTTTGTCAGAAATGTTTGGTAAATCTATATTAAAAGTAAATGATTGTTATGATATTAAAACACTTAAAGAAAATTTGTTCATGGAATATCCAGAATTAAAGAATTGTGTATTTTTAATTTCCGTGGATAAAAAAGTAGTATTAAATAATCAGAAGCTTGAAGCAGAGAATGAAATTGCTTTTTTGCCACCATTTGCTGGTGGTTGATATAAAAGTATTGATTTTTTAAAATATAAAATTATTAAATTATTTGTTGAATAAAGAAGAAATAGCGCATTATTCCAAACAACTTATACTTCCAGGTTTAGGCATAGAGGGACAAGAGAAAATTAAGAATGCCAAGGTGTTAGTTGTAGGATTGGGAGGGTTGGGCTGCTCTGCTGCGCTGTACCTTACAGCTATGGGGGTGGGTAAAATCGGTGTCCTCGATTTTGATACAGTTGAAGTTTCTAATTTACAAAGGCAGGTGCTTTATTCTTTAACAGATATTGGCTTATTAAAAGCGGAAGTAGCTTTTGCAAAACTTTCATTTCAAAACCCTTTTGTGAAAATTAGTAAACATGCTGTTAAGCTGGATAATAAAAATGCTCTGGATATTTTCACTGATTATGATATTATTATTGATGGAACAGATAATTATGCTGCCCGTTACCTTATAAATGATGCATGCATATTGCTTAATAAGATTTTAATTTATGGCGCTATATATAAATTTGAGGGACAAGTTTCTGTTTTTAATTTAAAAACACATTCAGTTCTTGAAGCACCTACTTATCGTTGTCTGTTTCCCATTCCAGCAGCATTTGATAAGCTTCCTAATTGTTCTGAAATTGGTGTTGTTGGATTTTTGCCTGGTATTATAGGAACACTTCAGGCTACAGAAGCAATAAAAATTATTACAGGCTTGGGTGAACCTCTTTCTGGAAAGCTTTTATTATTTAATGCATTAAGTTCGAATTTTCAAACAATAGAATTTTCTAGAAATAATAATTGGATTGATATAGCACCCAAAAATAATACTGAATTTATTCAAATGGATTATGAATATTTTTGTAAAGCGCCAGACATTAAATTATCAAATGAATCCATTTCTATTGATGAACTTAAATTTATAATTGATAATAAAATAGATATTCAACTTATTGATGTTCGCGAACCCTTTGAGTATCCTCAAATTCATGAATTTGTAGATTTACATATCCCCTTAAGTGAAATTTATAATAAGCTACATTTGATTTCGGATAATAAAAAGGTTATTGTATACTGCAATACGGGGCTAAGAAGTAAACGTGCGATAACTATACTTGAAAAAGAATTTGGATTTAGTAATCTTCATTTTTTAGATGGTGGGGCACTGGAATGGATTAAAAATTTTCCAAATTAGAATTAAAATGAAAGAAAAGAAAAAATCTAAAGTTTTTATTTTAGGACCAATTGCTCCTAATTTTATTTCGGATTCAATTGCCAAACATATTTCTAATAAAGAGATTGGTGCTCACGATATTTTTTTGGGTCAAGTAAGAAAAGATGTGCTCGGAAATAATATAGTGCAGGCTATTGAATATTCCACCTATGAGGAAATGGCAGAGGTTAAATTTTACGAAATTCGTGAAGCTGCATTTGCGAAATTTGAAATTATTTGCATGCACATATACCATAGCATTGGAATTGTGAATGCCGGTGAAATATGTTTTTTTGTTTTTGTATCGGCCAAGCATAGAAATATGGCTTTTGAAGCTTGTAGGTTTATTGTGGATCAAGTAAAGGTTTCAGTTCCTATATGGGGTAAGGAGATTTTTGAAGACAAAAATTTTATTTGGAAAGAGAATATTTAATTTATACAAAAATTCAGGTTTTATGGTAGATATTACATTCAAATCAAATACCTTGAGAACAGCTATTGCTGTTGCAATTGTTAAGCTTAGCAAAAAGGAAACTGTAGAGGCCATCCTTAATAAAACTGTTCCTAAAGGGGATGTGTTTGAGATGGCTAAGGCCGCTGGTTTGTTTGCAGTAAAACGTACCAGTGATATGATCCCAGATTGCCATCCCTTACCTATTGAGTTTACGGCTGTTAGGTACCAAATTATAAATTTAGAAATTCATATTGAAATGGAAGTGCATACTATTTATAAAACTGGAGTTGAGGTTGAGGCAATGCATGGTGTTTCGGTAGTAGCATTAACAATTTACGACATGCTAAAACCTATTGATAAAGAAATGGAAATTAATACCTTAAAATTAAAGGAAAAGATGGGCGGCAAATCTGATTTTACAGATGCATACCGAACGAACCTAAAAGCTGCTGTAATTGTTTGTTCCGATAGTATTTCTGCTGGCATGAAGGAAGATAAGTCAGGTAAAGCAATTGTAAAAAAGTTAGAAAGCTGCAAAGTCTTAATTTCCGATTTTTCAATTATTCCGGACGAAAT
This sequence comes from Chitinophaga pinensis, assembly GCA_945865315.1. Lineage (GTDB taxonomy): Bacteria > Bacteroidota > Bacteroidia > 2-12-FULL-35-15 > 2-12-FULL-35-15 > 2-12-FULL-35-15. Next base: position 67,052 of record CAMBDK010000001.1, read on the forward strand.
ACTGGCAATCCAAAAAAAAATTCTAAGTCTTTATGAATTTAAAAACGATATCATTATTTTAACAGGAGGAACAGGCCTTTCACCTCGGGATGTAACTCCAGAGGCAATAAGGCCATTGCTTGATAAAGAAATCCCCGGAATTATGGAAGCTGCGCGTAATTATGGACAGGATAGAACTCCCTTATCTATGCTATCTAGAGGAGTGGCTGGGATGAAAGGCAATACACTCATTATGGCATTGCCCGGTTCTACTAAGGGAGCAAAGGAATCCATGGATGCTCTATTTCCATTCGTTCTCCATGTTTTTCGAATTATAGATGGTGCCGAACATTAATATTCATCTTTATATAAATTTCTAGATTCTATAAATTATTTATTTTTTTCTTTCCCTGCTGTTGTCCGAATTTCCCCCACATTAATAATTTTTAATTTATATAAGGCATTTATACATTTATGTATGTTTTTATGTCGCATAAATATTATTTTAGACAAGTCTAAAATTTATTTCTATATTTGTTTAAAAATAATTATTGATGAATTCCTTTACAGAAGAAAATTACCTAAAAGCAATATATAAACTTGTTCAATTAAGCGGCTTAGCGGTTAGCACAAATGCTATTGCTGAAAAGGTAAATACCTCTGCCGCATCAGTAACAGATATGCTTAAGAAGCTGTCGGATAAAAAATTGATTCATTATAAAAAATATCAAGGAGTTACGCTAAGTTCCAAAGGAGAAAAAGCAGCATTAAAAATCATTAGGAAACACCGGCTATGGGAAATGTTTTTAGTTGATATTTTAGATTTTAAATGGGATGAAGTGCATGATATTGCGGAACAATTAGAACACGTTAATTCTGATAAATTAATTGAAAAAATAGATAAGTTTTTAAACCACCCAATTGTAGATCCTCACGGAGACCCTATACCAGACGCCAATGGGAAGTTGAATAATCCTAAATCACATTTATTATCATTTTTTAACAAGAATGACGTTTGCATAATAACAGGTGTAGTAGATCATTCCACTTCATTTTTACAATATTTGGATAAATCTGGCATTGCATTAGGGCATGAAATAAAAATAAAGGACATAATTAAATTTGATCGCTCACTTAAAATCACTATAAATAAAGGTAATAATGTTTTCATAAGTAATGATGTAGCAAAAAATATACTGGCAATTAATAAATAATGAGAGAATTTACAAGTAAATCACTTGAAGAGGTTAACGAAAGTATTGACACTACAAATAAAAGAGGTTTCTGGAAAAAGCTTTTTGCTTTTATTGGTCCTGCTTATTTAGTTAGTGTTGGATATATGGATCCCGGAAATTGGGCAACCGACATCGCAGGGGGCAGTCAGTTTGGGTATCAGTTATTATGGGTACTATTAATGAGTAATATTATGGCGCTTTTATTACAAAGCTTAAGTGCCAGATTAGGATTAGTGCGAGGCTTAGATTTAGCGCAAGCTTCCAGGTCAGCCTACCCTCGTATTGTAAATTTTTTCAATTGGTTACTAGCAGAAATAGCAATAGCAGCTTGTGATCTTGCCGAAGTTGTTGGGATGGCTATTGGATTGCAGCTGTTGTTTCATATTCCATTATTGGCTGGAGTATCAATTACCGTGGTAGATACGTTGTTGTTATTGGTATTACAGCGCTTTGGCATTCGTAAAATGGAAGCATTTATTCTTATATTAATTGCAACTATTGGATTGGCATTTATTGCCGAATTGTGGTTTGCCAAACCAGTTGGAAGTATGCTTATAAAAGGTTTTATTCCTGGTATTCCAAATAACGATGCACTTTATATCGCTATAGGAATAATTGGCGCCACGGTAATGCCGCATAATTTATATTTACATTCTTCATTGGTTCAAACACGAAAAATTAATAGGACCCCCTCAGGAATTAAGGAAGCTATTAAATTTAATTTCATAGATACTGTTATAGCATTAAATTTAGCATTGTTTGTAAATGCTGCAATATTAATACTTGCGGCGGCAGCATTTTTTAATACAGGATTAAATCATGTATCTGAAATACAAGATGCGCATAGATTGCTCGATGATGTTTTAGGTAATAGTTATGCCCCTATTTTATTTGCTATAGCGCTAATAGCTGCCGGCCAAAGTTCAACACTTACTGGCACGTTATCTGGTCAAATTGTTATGGAGGGTTATCTTAATTTGCGTATTCAACCATGGCTTCGTAGGCTTATTACTCGATTAATTGCAATTATTCCAGCGTTTCTAACGATTTATATTTTTGGCGAAGGAGCTACTGGTGAGCTGCTTATTTTAAGTCAGGTAATTTTAAGTTTACAACTTGGTTTCGCAGTTATTCCATTGATTCACTTAACAAGTGATAAAAAAATGATGGGAGAGTTTGCAAACAAAACTTGGGTAAAAATTTGTGCTTGGTTGGTTGCGGCAATTATTGTAATATTAAACGCTAAATTGGTTATTGAAAAAGTTAGCGAATGGATAAATAATTCGGATAAACCAATTTTTCTTTATTGTACATTGATTCCAATTATAATAGGAGCAAGTTTATTATTAATTTATATTACTGTTTTACCAATGGTTCAAAAATTGAAAGATTCTAAAACGATAGTTCCTGATGGTACCCTGGAGAAATTACAAATTATTTACGACATTAATTATAGCCGTATTGCCATTACTGTGGATTTTAGTTCAAGTGATAATAAGGCCATAAGCAATGCCATTGCTCAAGGTGGAAAAACTGCTGAGTATTTTTTAATACATATTGTGGAGACTGCAGGTGCTCGTATGATGGATAGTGAAATTGATGATCTTGAAACTTTGTCGGATAAAAATAACTTGGAAAATTATAAAAGCGATTTAGAATTAAAAGGGTATTCTATTCATACAAAACTGGGCTTTGGTAATCCTAAGAAAAGTATTCCGGAAATTGTAAATTATTTTAATTGCGATTTGTTGGTTATGGGTGCTCATGGACACAGAGCAGTTAAAGATTTAATTTTTGGTACCACACTGGATGCTGTAAGGCATAATGTGAAAATACCAGTTTTGATAGTTAAATAATAAGGCAATGGTATTTAATTAAATAAGGTTTAATTAAACTGTTTTTTTATTTAATTTAATTGTCTGCAATACATATGAACCTATAATTTTTTTACTATTTAATTTATGAGTACAGACAAATTTATTAATATAAAAAACAAAAAGGCCTCTTTCGAATATTTATTTATTGATAAATATGTTGCGGGTATTCAATTAACTGGGACAGAAATAAAATCAATAAGGGAGGCAAAGTCGAATATCAACGATGCCTTTTGTGTGTTTTTATCTCATGAATTATATATTAGAAACATGCACATTGCTCATTATTTTAATGGGACTTATAATAATGTAGAAGAAAAAAGAGATCGCAAATTGCTGCTCAATAAACGGGAATTGGAAAAATTAAATGGTAAATTAAAGGATAAAGGTTTAACAATTATTCCCTTGCGTTTATTTATTAATGATAAGGGATACGCAAAGTTAGAAATAGCTTTAGCAAAGGGGAAAAAGTTGTATGATAAACGCGATGATATAAAAAAGAAAGACATAGAACGAGAATTGCAAAGAATAAGTAAATAATTAAACTAAACTTAGTTGGTTCAATAAAATGATTTGTTTAATTATTAAGTAAACCAAATAAATAATTATAATAAATGTTTATTTAGGAAACTACCAAGCATTTTTGAATCCTTACTATTATTGCCACGGTATCTTCTTGTCGAATATTTTTTATAATATTTTATTAATTCTCAACAATCCTATAAAGTTCTCTAAAACATCACATTCCAAAGCCGTAGTATGCCCTCATTCCGTTTGGGTAAACCCCTTCAATAAGCACGCCACCTCTTTTGTTTTCAAGTGCACTTTTTATATCTTCCATTGTATTGATTTTCTTTTTGTCGACATAAGTAATAATAAATCCTTCGTCAATACCTGCACTTAACAATTTTCCTGCATTTAATTTTCTAATTCGCAGTCCATTTTCAATATTTAATTTTTTTATTTCACTAGCATTAAGAGTCTCAAAGGTAGCTCCCAATAGTGAAAAAACTTCAATTTTTGGGCTTTCAATAATGCTAATATTATTGTTTTTGTTTTTTAAAATTAGTGCCAATACTTTTATTTGATTATTGCGTTTTATTGTAATATTTATTTTATCACCAGGGCGGTACCTATTAATTTGCTCTTGTAATTCTGGTACATTATTAACCGTTACATCTGCAATTTTTGTAATTACATCGCCTTCCTTAATACCAGCGTCTTCTCCTGATCCGCCAGCAGTTAACCTACCTACATAAACGCCTTTTATTTCAGAAATATTTTTTTCTTTCGCTAATTTAGCATCTAAATCAAGGATACTAATTCCTATAAAGGCACGCTGAACTTCACCATATTCTAATAAATCAGCTATTATTTTGCGAGCAATATTTACCGGTATTGCAAATGAATAGCCTGTGTATGAGCCAGTATTTGAAGCAATAGCAGAATTTATACCTATCAATTCACCTTTTCCGTTAACAAGCGCACCGCCACTATTTCCGGGGTTAACAGCTGCATCTGTTTGTAAGTATGATTCGATCGGGTTAATTCCATTAGTAGGATCTTTTTCAATGATATTTATATTTCTAGCTTTCGCGCTTATAATACCTGCTGTTACTGTGGATGTTAAATTAAAAGGATTACCAACAGCCAATACCCATTCTCCTACCTTTACGTTATCAGAATTCCCGTATGTCATAAAAGCTAAGTTGCTTTCTTTTATTTTTAATAGTGCAAGGTCGGTTGTAGGGTCCTTCCCAATTACTTCTGCCGTATAATTACGCTTGTCGTTTAATGTAATTTCTATTTTACTAGCCCCATTTATTACATGGTTATTTGTTACAATAAATCCATCTTGAGAAATGATTACTCCCGAACCACTTCCTATTTGAGTTTCTGTTTGCTGTGGTGACTTTTGCCCGAAAAAGCCATGAAAGGGGTCATAATAATATTCGTTCTGATTAGTTTGTGACGAAAAAGTAGTTTTTACATTTACAACCGAATGTACTGAAAGTTCAGCAGCAATTGTAAAGTCTATCGTATTCTCTGGCATTGCACCTGAGGTGTTAATAATTTTTATAGGAGCATGATATGCCATTTGTGAATCCCGAACTGCGGCTGGCGTAATAAAAAATTGATGAAGACTTAATGCGGCTATCCCTCCTAGGATAGCAATGGTAAAATAGCTTGCATATTTTTTCATTTTCTTTATGTTTTATTTGTTGTGACTTCTATTTTAGTATTTAGTAAAGTAAATGTATTTTTTTTATTAAATTAAATACTTGTTCTTTTTCCAAATATATAACACAAAATTTGTTCCTATATTATTGTTATTGCTTATTTTTAACATTAATTAACAGCTATTTGTAAAGGTTTATTAACTTTATATTTCATTTTGGTTCAATAAAATAATTCGATAAAAATTAATGAGTAATTTAAAAGATAAATCACAAACCTTTTTAATTGGTTTAATGGCTGGGTTATTAATTGCCGGTGGCTTTTTTATTTTGAAACTTGATGATTATTTTAAGGAGCTAAATTTTTATAAAAATATTGCTAAAACATTTATTTCTTCTTCAAAAACGGAGGAAGTAGCTTTAAAAACCGATGACAAAGTTGCAGTTATAGCGGTTAAACCAAAAAGTAATACTTTTAAAAACAGAAATGTTTCAAATAATTTTGATTCAAATAAAGTTTCGAATTCAAATACTGGTTTTTTATTAGATGCTGACACGATAAACAAGTTTTCTGCAAATGACACTTCTGGTTTAAATGTTTTTTCTTCTTCTGAAAACATTGTTGTAAAAAAAGATGAAATAATATCTACCAAAACAATGGAGCTTATTAATTTAGGTAATGTAACAAATAAACTTAATTTAAAAGATTCTTTGCTCAATAAAATCAGCGGAATGAAGGACAATAAGGTTGTTGCAAAACAATTTATAAATATTGAGTTGTGGCAGTCGCCATTGAATTATAAGGGTTATAAAATGAGTAAATACAAAATTGCATTGTATGGTATTGTAAATATAGAAGGATTGAAAATTTACACTTTGGACGATGTTATTTATTTGAGAAACGGCTCAATGGTTTATAAACTTGAATTTTCAAGTGAATATAAATCCTATGAAAATATTGTAGAGGAATCGTTGCTTAGCAAACTGAAATAATATTTTTTAATTTAATCTAAAATATTTTTGTAATTTTTAATTAAAAAATGAAAATCATTTTTTACAAATATCATGGCACTGGCAACGATTTTATAATAATTGATAATCGCAATTTATTATTTAATTGTTCTGATGTTAATCTTGTTGCCAAGTTATGCGATAGACATTTTGGTATTGGTGCCGATGGTTTAATGTTGCTTCAGCAAAAAGCTGGTTTCGATTTTGAAATGATATATTTTAATTCTAATGGTAAGCAAGGCAGTATGTGTGGTAATGGGGGTAGATGTATTGTTGAATTTGCTCACACTTTGGGTTTAGTTGGCGGTACTGCTAAATTTATGGCTGCCGATGGTTGTCACGAAGCTATTATAAAACCAGGTATTATAAGCATTAAAATGAGTGACGTGTGTGAGATAGAATTAAATTCTGATTATTCATTTCTAAATACTGGTTCTCCTCATTATGTTAAATTTATTGATAATGTTAATAATTATAATGTAGCGGAGGAAGGCAAAAAGGTACGTTATAATAATCGTTTTATAAGTGAAGGAACAAATGTAAATTTTATTGAAAAAATTAACAATAATTTGTTTGTACGTACCTATGAAAGAGGGGTGGAGGGAGAGACTAATTCCTGTGGTACAGGTGTAACAGCGGCGGCTTTGGTAGCAGCTATTAAAGATGTATCCACCGCAAAAGATTATTGTTCAATAAACACATTAGGAGGTAATTTAAATGTGATGTTTCAAAAACATGCTGATAATTCTTTTACCGATATTTGGTTGGAAGGGCCTGCTGCATTTGTTTTTAAAGGTGAAATAATAATTTAGTAATGAATTCAATAGGTTCGTTTCATAATATAATATACAAAAAATTCAATGAAGAGGATTTGTTGAAAGGTCTTTTCATTGCTGTTATTCATGCTACTCGAGTCCCTCCTCATATTGGCTTGATTACTGATGGTAAATATAATTCGCTTACTATCAAAGGGCATGATATAAATACAACATTTTCGGCGCTCCTTAAAAATACTGTTCAGCGTAAGATTCCTACTTTATTTATAAAAATTAAATCTCACAATACATTTAGTTCAAATTATTTAAATGATCATATAATTTCAAATGTTCAGCAATTTGATAGGGTGGATGTAGGTTTGGCAACCTGTTTGAGTCCGGTTAAACTTTTTTTTGAAGAGGTGTACAATGTTTCAATGGAGGATATAAATTTTTTGTTTGAGTTGATTCCAAAACTTTATTCAGAAAATTTAATTGAAAATTATTCTGCGCTTTTTATCGATGAAAAAAAATATGTATTACCAGTTTATTCAAATGCTGAAATTTATTCAGGCATTACTCAAGTGAGAAATGAAATAAGATAATTTTTTTATTTTTTTGATAATTGAAGAAATTAAAACAATGAAATTGCAAGGGGAAATTATTTCATTAAGAGCAATAGAGCCAGGGGATATAGATTTATTATATCGTTGGGAAAATGATACTGAAGCATGGGTTGTAAGTAATACTCAAACGCCATTTTCTTATTTTGTTTTGGAACAATATATTGCAAGTGCGCATCAGGATATTTATACTGCCAAACAATTAAGGCTAATGATTGATATTCCAAGTGCGGATCCATTAAATTTAATAAAAACGGAAACAATAGGCTGCATTGATTTGTTTGACTTTGATCCCAATCACCTGCGTGCCGGCGTTGGTATTTTAATTGCTGCTAAAAGCAATAGAAAAAAGGGCTATGCATCAGAGGCATTAAGTATTCTTATTAAATATTGTTTTCAATCTTTAAATTTGAATCAGCTATTCTGCAATATTGCTGTTGATAATAAATCTAGTATTCTTTTGTTTCAAAAATATGGATTTCTGGTTGTAGGGACTAAAAAGCAATGGATAAGAAGTGGGACAAATTTTAAGGATGAATTGCTCTTACAGAAAATTCGTATTTAATACTTTTATCGATTGTTTTTATTTTCCATATTAATCAGAATATGAATTTCAAATTCTTCAAAATAATTATATATTTTTTATTTGCTGTATTAGTACTGTCGATGGTATATTGTGGGGATTCGAAGGATAAAAAAGTAGTGTCTGATGATTTACCCATTAGTTTATATCTCAATCATAACGATACAGCGCATTATGTTGGCATGAGTCAATGTAAATTATGTCATCAGGAAATTTATAATTCATTTTTACAAACAGGAATGGGTAAGAGTTTTGAGCCTGCAAGTAAAAATAAAAGTGCAGCAAAAATTGATAAACATGCTGTTATCTATGATAAATTTTCAGATTTTTCATACCTTCCTTTTTGGCTTAAGGACAGTATGAAAATTATGGAATTTCGTTTGAAAGGAAAGGATACAATTTTTAAACGCATTGAAAATGTCGACTATATTATTGGTTCCGGTCAGCATACAAACTCACACTTATCTAATACCAATGGTTATTTGCATCAAATGCCGATGACATATTATACCCAAAAGGGGAAATGGGATTTACCTCCCGGTTTTGAAAATGGGCATAACACTCGGTTCTCAAGAAAGATAGGTTTGGAATGTATGAGCTGCCATAATTCATTTCCTAATTTTATTAAGGGTTCCGAAAATAAATTTATCGATGTCCCTGATGGTATTAACTGCGAGCGATGTCATGGCCCTGGCAGTATTCACGTTCAACAGCGCGCTTCAGGCGTCAAAATTGATACATCCAAATATATTGATTATTCGATTGTAAACCCTGGGAAATTGCCCATTGATTTGCAATTTGATGTTTGTCAGCGCTGTCATTTGCAGGGGAATACTGTATTGAAGGAGGGTAAATCTTTTTTCGATTTTAAACCTGGCATGAAATTGTCCGATTACATGACTGTTTTTTTGCCCCGGTATAATAATGCGGATGAGCAATTTATAATGGCTTCACATGCCGATAGGTTAAAAAAAAGTAAATGTTTCATTAATAGTTATAAAGCTAATGACGATAGCAATTTATTACACCCATATAAAAATTCTTTAACTTGTGTTACTTGTCATAATCCGCATGTTAGTGTTAAATCAATGAAAAATGAAACTTTCAATAAGGCTTGTAATAATTGCCACAGTGGAATTAATAAAACAGTATGCTCAGATAAAAAACACAATAAGATTGAAGACAATGATAACTGCGTTGGCTGTCATATGCCTAAGTCAGGTGCTGTAGATATTCCACATGTAACTGTTCACGATCATTTTATTAGAAAACCTGTGAATAAAAAAGAAATTGTTAAATTGAAAGAATTTATTGGTCTTTATGCTGTTAATGAAAAAACACCCAGCGATGCAATAAAAGGGAAAGCCTATTTACAGCAATTTGATAAATTTGAATACAATCCATTATTTCTTGATTCTGCTAAAAAATATTTAAGCGATAAATCAATAATGGATGTTAAAAGTAATTTCGAATCTTTGGTACATTTATATTTCATCGAACAAAATTTTATTAAAATATTATATTTCGTAAATCAGCTTGGAAAAGAAAATTTATTATCTGTAGTTCTCGTAAATAAATCTTGGGATAATGCAAATGCTTGGACATTATATCGGATCGGAGATGCATACTCAAATACTGGAAATATTAAGGATGCTTACTCTTTTTATTTAATGGCAAATAAATTAGCCCCTTTTAATCCGGAATTCAAAAATAAATTAGGAACTTCGCTAATGGCTCAAAATAAAGTACAAGAAGCCATCGTAATATTTTTATCAATACTAGAAGATAATCCCAAATTTCTGCAGGCACTCAATAATTTAGGCTACGCCAATTTATTAATAGGAAAAAGTGCTGAATCAGAATTGTTTTATAAAAAAGCTTTAAGCCTCGACCCAGATTATGAGCCTTTGTTAATGAATGTTGTTGGTTTTTATATTTATAAAAAAAGATACCTTGATGCCAAAAGTTTATTAATGAATTTGTTAAAGAAAAATCCTGCTAATCAACAAGCAAAGCGAATATTAGAGCAATTGAAAAAAAATTAATTTTTCAGTCCTGAATTTATTATGGCAAAAAAGAAAAAAAAATCGTTTTTTAAAAAAACACTTATCGTCTTATTTTTAATTATTCTTTTTATTGGTGCCTTAGGTGCTTATTATGCTTATAAAACATTTTATCAACCTAATATAAATTCAATATATAAAAAGTCTCAAATTATTTATATACCTACAGGATCCGACTTTGATGATGTTTTGGATATTTTAAGTGATAATAATATTTTAAAACAACAATCTACTTTTGAATTTCTTGCCGAAAAGAAGAAATATAAAGATGCTATAAAGCCTGGTAAATATCGCATTTTAGTAAATATGAATAATAATGAATTGATTAATTTATTGAGAGCTGGGATACAAGAACCTGTTGAACTAAATTTTAATGGGATAAAAACTACCAACCAGCTTATTTCCAGATTGTGCCGTCGAATAGAAGCAGATTCTATGTCCTTATATAGAGCAATGAATGATAATGGCTATTTAAGCAAATACGGTTTTAATACTAGAAACATTCAGTCGCTTTTTTTGCCAGATACATATGAGTTTGTATGGAACACCTCTGTGGATCAATTTTTTGACCGCATGTTTAAAGAATATAAAACTTTTTGGAACGACACACGTAAGAAAAAAGCCAGAGATAATAAATTTTCACAAATGGAGATTGGTATCTTAGCATCTATTGTGCAAGCGGAACAATGCTGTGATAATGCAGAAAAGAAAATTATTGCGGGATTGTATATCAACCGGTTAAATCAAGAGATGCTGTTGCAGTCGGACCCTACTGTTATTTTTGCTATTGGAGATTTTTCTATTCAGCGTGTTTCCTTTGAAAACACTCATTTTGAATCCCCCTTTAATACTTATTTGAATAAAGGCTTGCCTCCTGGTCCAATAGGCTTTGCCCAGAAATCTTCTATTGATGCAGTGCTTAATTACGATAAAAATAATTACATATTTATGTGCGCAAAGGATGATTTATCCGGCAAACATTGTTTTAGTAAAACATATGAGCAGCATTGCATTTTTGCAAAGAAATATCGAGAAGCATTAGATAAAAGGAATATTCATTAATTAGAGTCTGTCCATAATGTCCGATTTCTTCGTTATGCTTGTTTTAAAAACAGTCATTTGCAAAAGCAAACTTCTTGATTTTCAAAACTTCGCAAACCTCGAACTTGAACATTATGAATCAGACTCTCGACTATATGGACAGATATTAATTAGTGTCTGTCCATAGAGTCAAACATTTTCAAATTATGCAAATTTTAAGGTTCAGAATTCTGGATTTCAAATTTTTGAACCAAAATTGTTTTGTTTGAAATAAAGCCAATAACGGTCGTCATTGCGAGGTTTTTTAGCCGAAGCAATCTCATATATTGGTGTGAGATTGCTTCAGTCGTGACTCCTTCGCAATGACGTTCTAAGTATAAATTCCGACTCTATGGACAGATATTAATTAGTGGAGGGCTTTATTATTGCAGTTCTAACGGGTGTTTTCTAAATAAGAAATCATTTTGATTGAAAATAATTGTTATTTCAAATTTAATTTATAAATTTGCATCCCTATAATATAATTGAGCTGGTACCCTAGCTCAGTTGGTAGAGCAAAGGACTGAAAATCCTTGTGTCACTGGTTCGATTCCAGTGGGTACCACTATCAAAGTATCAATACGCTTCAAAGCCCTTTAAACTATGTGTTTAAAGGGCTTTTTGTTTTCATTTGGATTCACATTCTATCAGGAAATGTCACAATTCACTTCACTTTTATTTCACCGTTTTAAAGAATTTCACCAAAAATTATTTAAAACCAAAAAAGATGAAAACAGCAACACTTAAAATTTTCCCGAATGCGAGGAAAATCAGTAAAAAGGACAACTCTATACCTGTTTATTTTAGGGTAATTGTTAATTGTATT
>CAMBDK010000002.1 GCA_945865315.1 Chitinophaga pinensis
AAAAAGAATGCGAGAGAGGAAAACCAATAAGGCCGTATGAATTTAAAGTTTTTATCAATTTTTTATAATAAAAGTTTATGGTTTTAGTATTTCTATTGTTTTTTTACCCAACAATAAAATTCTTTCAGGTAGTGAAGTTTTCAAAATAAATCCGCAAATTAAATGGTTCAAAAACTGTATGTTTTTCTTTTGTCTTGATACAAAAGAAACAAAAAATCAAGAACAAACGATTTCCCCACACCTGCAACCCTGCATCGCGTTTGTTCATTCCTCACGCGCGTTTTCATAAGGATATTTTTTGCAAAAAAATGAAATCTTCTGTTGTTATTAATATATCTGTTTTGCCGAAATTATTTTGAAAGTTTTACTTAGTGAAGTTTTCAAAATAAATCCGCAAATTAAATGGTTCAAAAACTGTGTGTTTTTCTTTTGTCTTGATACAAAAGAAACAAAAAATCAAGAACAAACGATTTCCCAACACCTGCAACCCTGCATCGCGTTTGTTCATTCCTCACGCGCGTTTTCATAAGGATATTTTTTGCAATAAAATGAAATCGTCTGTTTGTATTAATATATCTGTTTTATCGAAATTGTTTTGAAAGTTTTACTTAGTGAAGTTTTCAAAATAAATCCGCAAATTAAATGGTTTAAAAGCTGTGTATTTTTCTTTTGTCTTGATACAAAAGAAACAAAAAATCAAGAACAAACGATTTCCCCACACCTGCAACCCTGCATCGCTTTTGTTCATTCCTCACGGGCGTTTTCATAAGGATGTTTTTTGCAATAAAATGAAATCGTCTGTTTGTATTAATATATCTGTTTTATCGAAATTGTTTTGAAAGCTTTACTTAATTATAAAGAGATAAAATTACACAGATTTTTTCCTTTTAATTATTTCAATAATAATAGGGAGAATCGAAATAAAAATTATTCCTAAAGCTACCAATTCAATGTTCTTTCTAATCCATGTTATTTCACCTAAAAAATAACCTGCAATAGTTAAACTGGATATCCATATGGCACCGCCCAAAATATCGAATGTAAAAAATTTACGGTAATTCATTTCTGCGACACCAGCAACAAAAGGAGCGAATGTTCTAACAATAGGAACAAAGCGCGCCATGATAATTGTTTTTGTGCCATATGTAGCATAAAATTCATGTGTTTTAGTTAAGTATTCTGGCTTTACTATGGCCTTACCCTTAAATTTGATTTGCATAGCTTTAAGGCCAATTTTACGGCCTATCCAATAGTTTGTATTATCGCCAAGCACAGCTGCTGTGAAAAGCAATAGGAGTAAAATCGTTATATTTAAAAACGGTTCTCCGGTACTTTCATTCATTTGGTTTGCAAAAATACCGGCAGTAAATAAGAGGGAATCTCCAGGAAGAAAAGGCATTGCTACCAAGCCCGTTTCAATAAATATAACCAAAAATAAAATTAAATAAACAGCAGTATTGTAATTGCTAAAAAGCCATTCAAAATCAAGATGCAAAATGTGTTTAAAAAGTTCTACCATAGAGGTTTTTATTGTATTAGTATTGATTTAATTTTAATATCTTTTGAATAAGAAATTACAGAAGGTTTTCGTATTAATATTTAGAAATGGAAGTATCAATTTCATTTGCCCAAGCAATAATTCCCCCCTTTAAATTATAAACATTTGTAAAACCTACTTTTTCTAGCGCTTGGCAAATTGCCCCAGAGCGGCCACCACTTCTGCAATGAATAATTACTTGTTTTGTTTTGGAAATTCTATCCAAGTTATCCATCATCTCAGCCATAAGGATATGCTCGCCGCCTATTTCGCAAATTTCTAATTCGTGCTCCTCACGAACATCTATCAATTGAAAAGTTGAATCGGTATCTTTTAATTTTTTTAATTCTAAAACAGTTATTTCTTTCATCTAAATATTATTTTTGTTTATATACAATTATTTGTTCCAAATTTATTAATAATGCTAGTAGATTGTAAAAGTCTGTAAGTGAAGTTTTCGAAATAATTTCCGCAAATTAAATGGTTCAAAAGCTGTGTGTTTTTCTTTTGTATTGATACAAAAGAAACAAAAAATCAAGAACAAACAATTCATCCCCAACTGCAACACTGCATCGCGTTTGTACCTTCCTCACACGCGTTTTCATAAAGATATTTTTTGCAAAAAAATGAAATCGTCTGTTTTTATTAATATATCTGTTTTGTCGAAATTGTTTTGAAAGCTTTACCTAGTGTGTTATAATAGAATAAATAAAGAATTTTGAATAATATTAAGTTGAAATCATAAAAAATTACAAGCTTCCCGACTCTGGATTCAACTCTTTAGGTAAGAAACTAAAAAAGGTGTCTCCGCGTAAGCCTAATCGCAGTGTTTCCAAAGGAAGGACATCGTCATAAGCAATATTACCAAGGTTTACATTTGGTCCGAGTAGTTTTAAAAACCAAACCTGCTGTGGTTTTAGAGGCGCTTCCCATAGTATGCTGTCTTTATCTACTTTGGCTAAAATTTTATTTATTAACAAGGTGTGTGCAGTTCCGTTGGAACGATAAATTCCCACCGTTCCACTTTCGCGCGCTTCAGCAATAACTTTCCATGAACCAGCTTCTAATTCTTTGTTCATCATGGATGTCCATTTTGCCGGGTGAATAATGATACCAGCCTCTTTTGAACCAACTTCTGATAAAACAGTAAAGTTTTTTGAAAGCGTATGAATGTACTCGCATTTTTTTTCATGAGGCATCTCTATCGAGCCATCGGAAACCTCTGCGCAGTTTAATTTTAATTTATCTAATAATTTCATATAATCTGTAAACATTCCACGAACAATAAATGCTTCGAAAAGAGTGCCCCCTAAATATACTTTCATTCCAGCTTCTTTGTAAAGCTTTATTTTTTGTTCAATATCGTTAGTAAGGTAGGAAGTTCCGAATCCAAACTTAATAATGTCTGTTAATGAACTACTAGCAGATAAGAAATCCTCCACTTGCCGAACACTAAGTCCTTTGTCCATCATCATTGTTAGGCCTTTTTGTCTTGGTTTTTCAGGACGTGAGGGTAAAAAAGGTAAAGAAAAATTCATAAAATTTTAATGTTTTATTTTAAATAATTAATTATTTAGCGAGTAATTAAATTGTTAGGTTTTATTTTTTATAAGATTCAATTATATCCGTGATACTTGTATTTTCTTTTAACTGCGGTAAATAGTCGAATAGTTCTATGTGAAGTTCATAGTTTAGTTTTAAAGCACTGCGTAAAAAGCTTAGGGCTTCTTGTTTTTGTCCAATACTCATTAAACAAGCTGAAATTCTGTATTGCAGTTCTGCATTTTGAGGGTGGTGTTTAATACCTTCGGCTAATATTTCGAGAGAGCCATTTTTATTTTCTTGCTCGAATAGTAAGTTGGCATAATCCAGCCATATTTCAGAGTTTTCAGGGTCCAATTCAATTACTTTTTTAAAAGATAATTCCGCATCTTCATAAAATTGCATTTTTTGTTGCATTTCACCATAAATATACCAAAATTCGGCATTTTCTTTTTCCAGATACACAGCTTTTTTGACGTAATGAAGGCCTTCGGTGATGCGGTCTTTTGCATCCAGCACAATGCCAATGCCCAGCCAAGCATCTGCTAATTGAGGGTTTAATGCAATAGCTTTATTATAATATACTAAAGCGTGTTCGAAATCTTCTTTTTTTTCATAACATTCGCCAATATAGTAAAAGGTAATAGCTTCAGGCTCTTCAACAGTTAAAGTTTCTTTATATACTTCAATAGCCTCGTCAAAACGATCTAGGTTGGCAAGTGAATTAGCTTTATTAAAATAGGCGGAAGAGAAATCTTCGTGAATCGCAATTGCATAATCGTATGCTTCAATTGCTTTTTCAAATAGTTCTAAGCGATTATAAGCTACCCCTAAATTAAACCAGGCCGTAGCCGTATATGGATGTTTGTCAATAAATTCAGTATAATATTTTACACTTACTTCTGATTGTCCATTTAGCTCATAACAAAAAGCAAGTTCGTATAATGCGGCTTCATTTTCAGGGTTTTCGGCAATGGCTTTTTTTAGATAATAAATAGCATCGTCAAACTTCGCTGTGTTCTCAAATTCAAATGCCATTGCCAAATATATTTCATCAATATTTTCGGAGTTTTCAGCAGCTTTTTTGTAATTTTCAATAGCTTGGTCGGTAAGTCCCATTTGACTGTAAATAGAACCTTTTGTCATAAATAACTCAGTATTGGAGGGCTCCATCCCCTCAACATAAGATAATATTTCCAAGGCTTTTTGACTTTGGTTGGTTGAGGCAAAAATTTGAGCCTTACGTAAAAAAAATATGGTAGAAAAAGGGTATTGACTAATCGCTAAATCAATTGCTTGCAATGATTTTTTAGAAATATTTTTCTCGAAATAATAATCGATAATTTCTTCAAACTCTATTGCATCAAAAAAATATTGCTTGTTGGTGTTAATCATTTCTTCGAAACGATTAACCAAGCGTAGCTGCTCTCCTAAGTCTTTTTCTCCTTCTCCGAATTCTTCGCTGCTCATCTTATGTTTATTCTAATGTTTAAATCAGTAATAATTTCCATATAGGTAAAAGTTTCATTCAATGCTGCTTTAAAACATAAAAGATTTTAATTCGCTCATTCTCCATTGTTTATAGCTAATAGTGTTATATAGCTATCCGTTTGTCAAAGGTAATAAAAAAAACAGGCTGAAACATATTTTTTCTTTACATAAAATTAGAATTATTTGGAACTTTTTTTAAACATTCCAAAAGTTCAAATAAAAAATTAGCATTAAATTTTATTTGCGACTTGGTGTTTCAATTAATCTTTGCAATAAATAAAAAATGTCTAAATTTGTATGCCCCAATCTATATTCTTGCGAATAGATTTGAAAGTTGAATGACCTTGTATTTTAGGTGTTATTTTTCTTGAGCAAATTTTCGCATTAATAATATAATATGGAATTTTTAAAAATTTCGATGTTAGTGTTTTAACAAAAATTTGATTCTTGTTTTAAAAAAAGGATCAATTCAAGGAAAATACTGTATAATTAAAACAACATAAAAATTACAAGCATAATTTAAAAATACAAAAACGGAATTGAGAAAAAAAGTATAATCAATAAAATCGAAATTAGTAAGCGCATGCATTAATAAATTAGATCTCGCTATTGAGATAAATTTTATTGTATCTTGCAATATAAATATAAAAATAAACAGATGACATTAATCAAGTCAATATCAGGTATTAGAGGTACAATTGGAGGGAGACAAGGCCAAGGGTTCAGCCCTTTGGATATAGTTAAGTATACAGCAGCATATGCTAGTTGGATAGCGAAAAACTCGAAAAACAAAAAAATAAAAATTGTTATTGGTCGCGATGCCCGCATTTCGGGTGAAATGGTAAATAATTTGGTATTAGGTACATTACAAGGTATGGGTGCCGATATTGTGGACATAGGCTTGTCCACCACCCCAACTGTTGAAATTGCTGTTTCGGATGAAAAAGCAGATGGAGGCATAATACTAACAGCAAGTCACAATCCAAAACAATGGAATGCCTTGAAGTTATTAAATGAAAAGGGTGAATTTCTTAATGAAAAAGAAGGAGCAGAAGTATTAGAAATTGCAGATAATGAATCGTATACCTTTGCAGATGTTAACTCACTAGGTAAAATAATGAAGAATGACACCTATTTGAATAAACATATTGATAAAATTTTAGCACTTCCGCTTGTAAATATACCTGCTATAAAGGCTGCAAAATTTAAAGTTGTAATAGATTGTGTAAATTCCACAGGAGGCCTTGTTTTACCGCAATTTTTAACCGCATTGGGTGTTGAAAATGTAATAAAGCTTTATTGTGACCCTACTGGCGAATTTCCTCATAATCCAGAGCCCTTGCCCGAAAATTTGCGAGATATTGCAAAACTTGTAAAAAAGGAAAATGCACATTTAGGAATTGTAGTTGATCCAGATGTAGATCGTTTGGCATTTGTTTGTGAAGATGGTGAAATGTTTGGTGAAGAATTTACTCTGGTTGCCTGTGCAGATTATGTTCTGCAAAGACGTACACCTGCAGAAAAAGCAGCATCAAAAAAATGCAATACAGTTTCCAACTTGTCTTCCACCAGAGCATTGCGTGATATTACTGAAAAACACGGTGGCAGCCATAGTGCTTCGGCAGTAGGCGAAGTAAATGTAGTTGCTTTGATGAAAGAAACAAAAGCAGTTATAGGTGGCGAAGGAAATGGTGGTGTTATTTTACCGGAGTTACATTATGGTCGTGATGCACTTGTTGGCATTGCATTGTTTTTGTCCCATTTAGCTATGTATGGTAAAACCTGTTCCATGTTGCGATCTTCTTATCCCGATTATCAGATATCGAAAAATAAAATTGAGTTAACTGCAGATTTAAATATTGATAATATTTTAGAATCTATTAAAAAAAAATATAAGAAACAGCCAATAAATACGGTAGATGGTATAAAAATAGAATTTGGAAAAGATTGGGTACATCTGCGTAAATCGAATACAGAATCAATAATTCGTATTTATTCCGAAAGCGGATTAAAAACAACAGCAGATAATTTGGCAAAGAAGATAATGTCGGATATTCGTGAATTTATAAAACAACCAGAAATAGCAGTTTAAGAGAGGGTGTGTGTTAATTTGCAGGGTAATTATTTTCAATAAATTTGATCAAATATTTTTAATTATTTGAAGTTTTATCAATATTAGCATACAAATATTGATGTTGTGGCAATTGTTAGTAATTTTAATTTTAAAATTGATTTCCCCAATAGAATAAAAGAATAATCACAGATTAAATGAGTGATAAAAAAATCAAAAAAAATCTTTTGTCAACTCCCTTAAAAGGTAAAATTGCCTTTAAATCAGATAAAATATATCCTAATTCATTATGGTTTTCACTATTATTGATTTTTATTGTTTTTCTACCTTCTCTTTCAGGCGGTTTTTTAAATTGGGATGACCCTAAATACATTATTGATAATGCGTATATAAAAAATTTTTCATGGGCGGGTTTCAAAGCAATGTTTTTTAATTATTATGGAGGTAATTACCACCCTTTTACAGCATTATCCAATGCAATAGAATACAAAATGTTCGGCTTAAATGCTAAAGTTTACCATTGCATAAATTTACTTATTCACCTAATAAACGCACTTTTAGTATTTAAGGTAATAATGTTACTGTGTAACGAAGTAAAAGTAGCAGTGCTTGTTAGTTTGTTGTTTGGTATACATCCAATGCATGTTGAATCCGTGGCATGGATATCCGAAAGGAAAGATGTTTTATATACTTTCTTTTATTTAATAGCCATAATAAAATACATAAGGTTTCAAGAATGTAATGGCAATTATAAACAATATTTTTTATTAATACTTGCATTTTTTTGCGCCTTGCTGTCAAAGTCAGCAGCAGTCACATTGCCCTTAACTTTGATTGTAATAGATTTCTATTTTCAAAAAAAAATAAACTTTTTTTTAATCGTAAATAAAATTCCATTATTTATTTTTTCCATTTTATTTGGAATAATTGCCTTGCACTCTCAAAGAGTAGAAGGCTCACTGTCTGACTTAACCTCCGTATTTTTTCTTTCGGATAGGATATTTTTAATT
Source organism: Chitinophaga pinensis (assembly GCA_945865315.1). Lineage (GTDB taxonomy): Bacteria > Bacteroidota > Bacteroidia > 2-12-FULL-35-15 > 2-12-FULL-35-15 > 2-12-FULL-35-15. The sequence goes on from CAMBDK010000002.1 coordinate 7,652, forward strand.
CTATATTCTATTCTATTTTATGTAGTTAAATTGTTTATACCTATTGGCCTTTCTGCTTTTCATGCCTACCCAGATAAAGTTAATAATTTACTCCCTTGGTATTTTTATTTTTCTCCATTAATGTTCGGATTTATATTTTATATGGTTTTTAAGCTAAAAGAATTTAAAAAAATATTGATTTTTGGATTTTTGTTTTATTTTTTTAATATTATTTTAGTAATTCAATTAATTCCTGTTGGGCTAGCAATTGTTGCGGAAAGGTATACCTACGTCTCTTATATTGGATTGTTTTTTATTATAGCTAAAGTTTTTTTTTATTTAGAAGATAAATTTATAAATATGAAAACAATTATAAGGATAGCTGGTATTGCCATTCTTTTTATTTTTTGTATAATTACATATAATAGAAATAAGGTTTGGAATAACAGTATTTCCTTGTGGAATGATGTAATAGAAAAAAATTCAAATATTTCTTTGGCCTATTATAACCTGGGCAATGCCCATAAAAATATCATGGACTATCAAGGAGCAGTAGCAGCCTATTCAGGAGCAATAAGAACTAAAGCTGGACATGAGAATGCTTTATTTAATAGAGCGCATGCATATGCTGACATGGCTATGCATAAGGAGGCAATTAATGATTATAGCACATTAATTCAGCTCTTACCTCTACATGAAGAATCATTTTTAAACCGCGCTATTTCCAATGCATCACTTAATAATTATGATGCTGCAATTGCAGATTATTCCTCGGCCATAAAAATTAATCCCCAAAGGGCGAATACATTTTATAGTAGAGGTAATATGAAGGCATCCTTAAAGTTTTTTGATGTGGCGATTAGTGATTATAATGTGGCGATAGAATTAAATCCCCAGCTTTCTGAAGCGTATAATAATCGAGGTAATTGTAAGCTTAATTTAAATAATATTACAGCGGCATGTGAAGACTGGGGAATAGCAAGAGAGCTTGGAAATACCCAGTCATTGAATATGTTACAACAATATTGTAAATAAAAAAACAGAATAAAAAATTAATTTTAAATCTAACAGTATGAAAGTTTATTTTGATAACGCTGCAACAACTCAATTAGATAAAGAAGTTTTTAATGAAATGTTACCATTTATGACAGAATATTTTGGCAACCCATCCTCTATTCATTCTTATGGGCGAAAAACAAGAGCTGCTATAGAGGGTTCTCGAAAGCTGGTTGCAAAATCATTAAATGTTTCCCCTTCCGAAATTTTTTTCACTTCGGGCGGTACCGAAGCGGATAATATGGCAATTAAATGTAGTATCCATGATTTAGGTATAAAGCATGCTATAACTACTAGAATAGAGCATCACGCCGTTTTGCACACCTTGCAAAAGTTGGAGCAAGAGGGTGTTATCAAATTAAGTTTTGTTAATACAACAGCTATTGGTCATGTAGATTTGGTTCACCTCGAAAAATTATTGGAAGATAATGAAAGGTCATTTGTTTCTTTAATGCATGCTAATAATGAAATTGGAAATTTATTATCCTTGGAAAAAGTAGGTGAAATTTGTTCGAAATTTAATGCGGTTTTTCATTCCGATACTGTTCAAACGATTGGTCATTATGCTATGGATCTGCAAAAAATAAAAATACATTTTATAACTGCTGCAGCGCATAAATTTCACGGTCCAAAAGGAGTTGGCTTTTTATATGTAAGTGCTGATATGAAAATAAAGCCTATGATTAATGGAGGTGGTCAGGAACGTAATATGAGAGGTGGCACAGAAAATTTATATGGGATAATAGGATTAGGAAAGGCGCTGGAAATTGCGTTGCGTGATTTGGATCAACATCAAAATCATATTGTAGCTATTAAAAATTATATGGTAGAGCAATTAAAGATTGCAATTCCCACGATAGAATTTAATGGCTCTTGCCAGGATAATTGTTTGTACACAGTGTTAAATGTGCGTTTCCCGCATACCGATAATGCAGAGATGTTATTATTTAATTTAGACATTGCTGGAATTGCAGCATCAGGTGGCAGTGCCTGCACTTCAGGCAGTGATATTGGTTCGCATGTACTTCGCGGAATTGGTTGTGATGTTACAAGGCCTTCTGTGCGATTCTCATTCAGTAAATACAGTAATAAAGAGGAAGTTGATTATACAGTAGCAAAATTAAAGGAGTTATTTAGCTTTGCAGTTTCGGTAAAGGCTTAGGTTTTTCGTTCCTCTTTTTATGTTTTAATATTAAATGATAAATATTTTTTATTAATTTCAAATCGAAATAAAATTTAAAATGTTCCAGTAAAACAATTTTTTAATAAGGATATTAAATTGTTTTTTTTTCGCTGATTAATTTTTGAAATTAATTTTATCAGCGTTCAGTTTTTTTAAGGACAAACAATAGTTGTAAATTGATTAATAATTAAGACTTTCTTTTCTATGCAAGCAACTATTTCTTTTATATTGGACGGTAAAATACAAAGCCTTGGTTTTAATGAACAATTTAAGCCAACTACAACCGTATTAAACTATTTACGCAGCCTAGCTAATCATAAAGGAGTGAAGGAGGGTTGTGCCGAAGGCGATTGCGGAGCTTGTACCGTTGTAATTGCCGAATTAAATCAAAATGACTCATTACAATATACCGCATGGGACTCCTGCCTGGTATTTTTGCCAATGATTCATGGAAAACAGCTGATAACAGTTGAGAATTTAATTCAATACAATGCTGGTGAAAAACGGCTGCATCCTGTTCAACAAGCGATGGTTGATTGCAATGGAAGCCAATGTGGTTATTGTACTCCAGGTATTGTTATGTCGATGTTTTCGTTATACAAAGAAAAAACACCTCTTTCGAAAGAAAATATTGAAGATGCGCTAACAGGCAATTTGTGTCGCTGTACTGGTTATAAACCAATTATTGAAGCTGCAGCAAGAGCTTGCGCAGAAATAAAAGTAGACCAATTTGATAGCAACGAAAAACAAATTGTGGCCATGCTTTTGCAAATAAAAGATCAAAGTAAATCTATTTTAATTGATACTACCAAACAAAAATATTGTCGCCCTAAAACGATAAATGAGGCTTTGGAATTAAGAAATAAAATGCAAAATTCAGTTTTAATTAATGGTGCCACAGATGTTGCTTTGCGTGTTACCAAAAGGCATGAATTGCTCGAAGAGATTATAGATTTGTCGGGCATTCCAGAATTAAAAAAATTTACAAAAACAGCAATTGATTTTAAATTTGGTGCTGGCATGAGTTTAGAAAATGTAAAAAAAGTTGCTGAGGGAGCGCTGCCTGCATTATTTGAAACCTTAGCTGTTTTTGGTTCAAAACAAATAAGGACATTGGCAACATTTGGTGGAAACGTAGGCTCCGGCTCTCCTATAGGCGATACACTGCCTGTGCTTATGGCATATAATGCGGAAATAGTATTACAGCAAATTAGTGAAGACGCAGCACCCTTAAATACTGAACAATCATTTCCCAATATAAGTGAGAGGAAAATAAATATGAATAATTATATTCTTGGTTATCGTGAAACGGAGCGCAAACCAAAAGAAATTATAACAGCTATTATTATTCCTACTCCCCTTGCTAATACAATTATTAAATTTTATAAAGTTTCTAAGCGCAAAGATCTTGATATTTCAACCCTTAGTGGAGGTTTTAGCATCTTGCTAAAAAACAATTGTGTTGAAACGATTACTTTAGCATATGGTGGGATGGCAGCAGTAACCAAACGCGCAAAAAAGGCTGAGCAATACTTAATAGGGAAACTCTGGGACAGGGCAACTGTGGATCAAGCTATGGAATTGATAGCAGAGGATTTTACACCTATTTCGGATGCTCGGTCGGGTGCTGAGTTCAGAAAATTGGCTGCGAAGAATTTGTTATTAAAATTTTGGTCAGAAACAAAATAGTTCTATTTCTTTTTCAATAGTTTATCAATAATAGGAAATTTAGCAAACGCCAATAATTATTTAACATTTTTTTATTTTTATTTAGAAGTTTTTTTTGGCTAATAAAGTGTAAAATTTTATTAAATAAATATAAAAATGAATAATTCAATTCCTCACGATAGTGCCATTAAGCACGTAAGCGGTGAATCCGTTTATATAAATGATTTCCAAGTAAACTCTCAGCTGCTTATTGGCAGGGTAGTTTATAGCTCTCATGCGCATGCAAAAATAAAATCTTTAAATCTTTCCATAGCAAAGCAATTAAAGGGGGTACATGCAGTATTGTGTTATAAAGACATACCCGGTATAAATCAAATGGGTCCTGTAGTTCATGATGAAGTTTGTTTGGCAATAGGTGAGGTGTTGTGTGTAGGCCAAGCAATTGTTCTTATTGCAGCTGAATCAGAGGAAATTGCTATAGCAGCAGAAAAATTAATAACTATTGAATACGAACCATTGGTTCCTGTTTTAGATATTAGAACGGCCATAGAAAAAAATTTATTGCTTGGCCCTGCCCGCACTATGCAGCGAGGGGACTTTGAGGGTGCTTTAAAATCTGCTGTTAATATTTTGGAAGGCGAATTGGAAACAGGGGCACAAGAGCATTGGTATCTTGAAACACAAACTTGCCTATGTATACCTGGTGAAGAAAAAGAAATAACAGCATATAGTTCCACACAACATCCCTCCGAAACGCAAGCAATTATTGCAGAAGTATTGGGTATAAATAAAAATGAAGTGGTAGTAGAAATACGCAGGATGGGTGGGGCATTTGGGGGTAAGGAAACGCAAGGGAATTGGGCGGCAGCATGGTCAGCTTTACTTTGTTACGCAACCAAAAGGCCAGTGAAAATACACCTTTTTAGAGATGACGATCAGATAATAACGGGGAAGCGGCATCCTTATCTTATTAAATATAAAGCAGGTTTTGATAGGGAGGGCAAAATTACTGCGTTAAAGTTTGAGCAATATGCCGATGGTGGATGCGCTACCGATTTAAGTTTAGCAATATTGGAGCGTGCCATGTTGCATGCTGACAGTAGTTATTTTATTCCTAACATGCTTGTGATAGGTAGAGCGTATAAAACTAATTTGCCTTCTAATACTGCTTTCAGAGGGTTTGGCGGACCTCAAGGGATGGCAGCGATGGAGACATTAATTGATAGGGTAGCGCGTTTTCTGAACAAAGATGCAGCAGATATTCGTAAGCTTAATTTTTATGGAATTGAAACAAATAATATAACACATTATGGACAGACGGTTGAATTAAACCGTTTGCATACTATTTACGATCAATTGATGGCTTCTTCCGATTATCGAAACCGAAGAAAAGAAATAGATAAATTTAATTTATCTAACGAATTTTATAAAAAAGGTATTGCATTAACACCTGTAAAATTTGGCATTTCATTTACTACCTCTTTTCTTAATCAGGCTGGGGCGCTTGTGAATATCTATAAAGACGGCACTGTATTGGTGAATCACGGAGGCACAGAAATGGGGCAGGGTTTAAATACCAAAATTTTGCAGATTGCTGCTGCTGAACTAGGTGTTGGCATTGATAAAATTAAAGTAAATGCAACCAACACTTCAAAGGTGCCAAATACCTCTGCTACTGCTGCATCAGCAGGGACGGACCTTAATGGAATGGCAGTAAAAAATGCGATAGATATACTTAAAGTTCGTATTGCGCATGTTGTGGCTGCTGAATTTTCAAAACAAAGTCCCCAAAATAAATTTGAAGCTGCAAATATTGTTTTTGAAAACAATTTCATCTTTGATAAACTATTGCCTCATCACAGGATGGCTTTTGCTGATGTAATGCCCATAGTTCATTTTAATCAAGTAAGTTTAAGTGCCACAGGATTTTATCGTACCCCTGATATTTCTTGGGATAAGCTCACGGGCTGGGGAAAACCATTTAATTATTTCGCCTTTGGCATGTGTGTGAGTGAAGTTGTTGTAGATCTATTAACAGGGTTTCATAAAAATTTAAGAACAGATATATTACATGATGTAGGAGATTCAATAAATCACGATATTGATATAGGACAGGTTGAAGGTGGCTACATTCAAGGGCTTGGCTGGTGTACCACCGAAGAAGTAAAATGGGATAAAAAAGGACATTTAATGAACCATTCACCCGATACCTATAAAATTCCTTCGGTACAAGATATTCCGAGTGATTTCAGAACAAGTTTGCTGCAAAACGCTCCTAATCCAAATGCTATAAGGAAAAGCAAGGCTGTGGCCGAACCCCCATTGATGCTTGCCTTCGCAACTTGGTTGGCTATAAAAGACGCTATTTCTGCGGTGGGAGATCATAAGTTTGAACCTCAATTTAGCTTGCCAGCAACTAATGAAGTAATACTAATTAGTATTGAGGAATTGAAAAAAAAATTGAAAAATTAAAGGTTTTATTATTTTTAATTTTTTGCAGCAGGCAGTTTATATATTCACAATAAAAAATTAATTAGTAATATAATTTATTAAATCTCAAAGCCCCATTCATCGTTAAAGTTTTTTCCTGGCGACAATGGTTTTTTTGAAATTTCATCCTTTAATTGAGCTTTTACATCATTGGGCGGGATCCATCTTTCCTCTTTTTGATTTAGTTTTTGTTTCTGTGATTTTTGATTTCCTTTATTCATTTTTTTTTCAAAAGGATTCCCGAATGAAGTTTTAGTTTCATTTTGTTGCATGTGGTTAACAGATTTATCAGGTGCTACTTCAACCAGAGCAAAGTCTAATTGTTTTTTTACTAAATCAGCACGTTTAACTTCAATTCTAATTGTTTCTCCAAGGGTGAGTACCTTTCCATATTTGCGACCACGCAGGCAGTAATTTTCCTGATCAAAAAAATAATTATCGTTATGTAAATCTCTTAATCGAATCATTCCTTCGCAATGATTTTCAATTATTTCAACAAAAATCCCCCATTCGGTAACACCAGAAATAATACCATCAAATTCCACTCCTATTTTATCGGTTAAAAATTGAACCTGTTTGTATTTAATAGAAGCCCGCTCTGCATCTGCTGCAAGTTTTTCCATATTAGAGGAATGTTTACATTGCTCCTCTAGTTTTTCTATATCTGGATTTGCCCCCCCATCCAGGTAATGTTGCAATAATCGATGCACCATCACATCAGGATACCTGCGAATAGGTGAGGTGAAGTGTGTATAGTAGTCGAAATTTAAACCGTAATGACCAATATTTTTTGTAGTATAAATTGCTTTCGCCATTGTTCGTATGGCAAGCATCTCAATCATTCCTGCTTCTTTTTTTTGATGCACTTCTTTCAATAAACTATTCATTGAATCAGCAACAGCTTTTTCGTTTTTTATATTTATTTTGTATCCAAATTTACCAACAAACTCAGCAAAACTTGCCAGTTTATCAGGGTTTGGTTTATCATGAATACGGTATACAAATGGGCGTTTGCTCTCTCTGTTATTTGCATCCGCCGAATTGTTTTGAGATTTTGATGCTGCTCGCTCCGTTTCTCTTTTTTTACCAATAAATTCAGCTACTTTACGGTTAGCCAAAAGCATAAAGTCTTCAATAAGCTGATTGGAATCTTTTGCTGTTTTAAAAAACACCCCCGTTGGATTTCCTCCTTCATCCAAATGGAATTTAACTTCTACTTTTTCAAAAGCAATGCTTCCTTTTCTAAACCTATTAGCGCGCAATAGTTTTGCTAATCGGTCAAGTGTTAAAATTTCATCACAATATTCTCCTTCTTCTGTTTCTATGATTAGTTGCGCATCTTCATAAGCAAATCTTTTGTTTGAATTTATTATTGTTCGTCCAAACCATTCATTTAAAACTTCTGCATCCTCTGTTATTTCAAATACTGCCGAAAAGCATAATTTTTCCTCGTTAGGGCGCAAGGAGCATACATTATTGGAAAGCACCTCTGGTAACATTGGAACTACCCTATCTACTAAATATACAGAGGTAGCTCTTGAAATAGCTTCCTGGTCTATCATAGAGTTTAACTTTACATAATGACTTACATCTGCAATATGTACCCCAACTTCCCAATTGCCATTGCTTAATTTTTGGATGGAGAGCGCGTCATCAAAATCTTTAGCATCAACGGGGTCAATAGTAAAAGTTGTAATGTTTCTAAAGTCGCGTCTTTTTGCAATTTCTTGTTCTGTTATTATTATTGGAATTAAATCCGCTGCCCGTTCTACATCTTTTGGAAATTCGTATGGCAAGCCAAATTCAGCAAGAATAGCATGCATTTCGGTGTTGTTATCGCCTACATTACCTAGTACTTCAATTATTTCACCAATTGGATTTACACCGTTCTTAGGCCATTCGGTAATTTTCGCTATTGCTTTTTGCCCATCTTTTGCACCATTTAGTTTATCTAATGGGATATAAATATCCATATTTGTTTTGTTGTTGCTGGGCACTAAAAAAGCAAAACGAGGAGAAAGTTGAATAACGCCAACAAATTTTATTTTAGCTCTAGTTATTACTTCCACGATTTCTCCTTCCTGTTTTTCTTTTCTTTTTGCATATAAAAGCACTTTTACTGTATCACCATGCATCGCATTAAGTGTTTTAGTTGGGCTTATCAATACATCGTTTTCCGTTTCTTCAGATATAATATAGGCAACACCGCTGCCTGTCATATCAACTTTGCCAGTAATGTATTTTTTTGCTGAGATTATTCTAAATTTACCTCTTTCGGGTTCTGATACTGTCCCTGATTTTTTTAATTCTGCTAGTATTGTATTTATCAATATCCGCTGTGACTGGTCTACAATATTTAATTCAGCTGCTATTTGTTTATAGTTAAGTACTTTACTTGGGTTTTTGGATAATACTTTTATTATTTCCTCGAAGAAATAACCTTTACTCTTTTTTGTTGAGTCAATCTTTTGAAAAGAGTTTTTCATAGTTTTTTTTGTCATACGCCAAATGTAACAGAAATAAAATTATTTAACAATATATTTAATCTTGGTTTATTGATTTGTTAATTTTTTTATTTGTTGGTTTTTTCTCTTGTAGTTTTATATTTTAATTTTTTTATTATTATTATCTGTTCAATATTTTTCATTTAACGGGCTAAAATTATTGATGGGAGCGCTGAATTGTAGAATTTTATTTAAATATCAACAATTTTAAAAAACAACAATAAATAAAAGTAAATTTGTGAATAACATAATATATCCCCCTTTTGACTATTCATGACAGATAATTATTTAGATGAATTAAATTCCGTACAACGGAAAGCCGTTGAATGTACTGATGGTGCTGTAATGATTATTGCAGGCGCAGGTTCAGGGAAAACACGTGTACTTACTTATCGCATAGCACACCTTATAAAAAAGGGAGTTGATCCCTTTAATATTCTTTCGCTAACCTTTACCAACAAAGCCGCTCGTGAAATGAAAGAGCGTATTGCTAAAGTAGTTGGCGGTAGTGAGTCAAAAAATATCTGGATGGGTACTTTCCATTCTGTTTTCTCAAGAATTTTAAGGAGCGAAGCTGAAAAGATTGGATATCCAAGTAATTTTACAATTTACGATACCGATAATTCAAAAAGTTTAATTAAAACAATATTAAAGGAGCAAGGCTTGGATGATAAAATTTATAAGCCCAGTTTGGTACTGTCTCGTATTTCTGCCGCAAAAAATAATTTAATATCTGCACAAGCATACTTAAATAATACTATAGCAATAGAAGAGGATCGCCAGTCTGCAAAACCAAAGTTGGGACTCGTCTATCAAATTTATGCTAACCGCTGTTTCAAATCAGGAGCAATGGATTTTGATGATTTATTATTTAACACTAATATTTTATTACGTGATTTCCCAAAGGTGCTCCTTAAATATCAGCATAAGTTTAAATATATTATGGTGGATGAGTATCAGGATACTAATTTTTCACAATATGTAATTATTAAACAATTGGCTGCCGCGTATCGTAATGTATGTGTTGTGGGCGATGATGCACAGAGTATTTACGCATTTCGAGGAGCAAATATTCAAAATATTTTCAATTTCGAAAAAGATTATCCAGAATTAAATGTTTTTAAATTGGAACAAAATTATCGCTCTACAAAAATTATTGTAGGAGCAGCTAATACTCTTATTTCTAAAAATGTAGAGCAGTTGAAAAAAAATATTTTTACCGAAAATAAAGAAGGTGAACTTATAAGGGTTGTAAAAACAGAGTCGGACAATTCGGAAGGGAGTTTTGTTGCAGGTTCTATTTTCGAAACAAAAATGAATGAGCAAGTGCATAACCGAGAATTTGCAATACTTTATCGCACTAACGCACAATCACGAGCGATGGAGGAAGCTTTGCGCCGACAAAATATTGCGTATCGTATTTTTGGTGGTTTATCGTTTTATCAGCGTAAAGAAATAAAAGATCTTTTAGCTTATTATCGGCTTGCTATTAATAATAATGATGAGGAAGCATTAAAACGAATAATTAATTATCCTGCGCGTGGCATTGGAGAAACTACGATTGAGAGGATTATAGTAGCCTCAAACGATCATAATATAAGCCTTTGGAAAGTTGTTGAAAATATAAATGAATTTGATATTGGATTAAATTCTGGGGCTAAAGCAAAAGTGGATGAATTTGCAATAATGATAAAAAGCTTTTCGGCAATGCTGAAAACCTCCAGTGCTTTTGATTTAGGGCAATACATTGCTGTTCATTCAGGGATCTTGAGAGATTTATATGTTGATAAATCTCCTGAAGGAGTTAGTCGGCATGAAAATATACAGGAGCTATTGAATGGTTTGAAAGAATTTACAGAAAGTGAAATTGAATTAAATGATATTGGTGAAGAGCTAAGCGAAAACAATGATAATACAATAGAAAATGAAATTTTTATTGATGATGCCAAGGAGAAAGGACTAGGTGTGGATAATGAAAATTCTTCTTCAATAATAATTGCTCAGGATGAAAAAGAACGTCCTATAAAAAAGGAATTTTCAGATTTGTTATTTTCATTTGAGGATGAAAATAAAGGGGCCACAGGAGATGCTAATATCGGCTTAGCAGATGTTACTAATATTGCGGAATCTCCAACAATAATTTCTGCAAATATTTCATTGGCTGTTTTTATGCAGGATATTGCACTTATGACTGATGCGGATAAAAAAGCAGAAACGGAGGAAGATAAAAACAGAGTTTCCCTTATGACAGTGCATGCAGCAAAAGGGCTAGAGTTCCCCTATGTATATGTGGTAGGTTTAGAAGAAAATTTATTTCCTTCGCAATTGTCCTTAACTGAAAGATCTGACTTGGAGGAGGAGCGCAGATTGTTTTATGTTGCAATCACTCGCGCCGAGAAACGCCTAACTTTATCCTATTCCACTACACGATACAGGTGGGGTAATTTAATTTACTGTGAGCCAAGCCGTTTTATCGATGAAGTAGATTCCAAATATTTAGATTTCCCTTCAGATAATAGTGGAGATATATTTGGGAAAGAAAATTATTCGAACAAAAATAAAAGAATTGTAGGTAAGACAAAAGATGCTTTTGAATTAGGAGCGGTTAAAAATAAAAAATTAGTTAAAATAAATTCAGCAGTCAGAAATACCTCTGATTTTGATACAGAAAGTTTAAGGGGTTTACAAGTTGGTATGCAGGTAGAGCATGATCGTTTTGGAAATGGAAAAGTAATTAATATGGAAGGGGCTTTCCCAAATAATAAAGCCACGATATTTTTTAATGGCGTGGGTCAAAAACAATTATTGATAAAATTTGCAAAATTAAGAATTGTAGAATAATTTTTTTCCTTTAATTTCGTATTTCCCCGGTAAGTCGAATACGTTATTTAACAGCACGGCAAGCATTTTTATTTATTTATTTTATCTAACTAGTATAAAGCTTTAAAATTGATTTTAAGTTCAATAATCTGAAGGCTTTTATACAAATTCAGGATTAAAACTCAATGGATATAGCTTGCAGCGGTCTCCCTGTGTCAAAAAAAATCGCAGGCAAAAATATTAAAACAAAAGCCAATAAAAATACAAGTACTATCACAATGCCCTTCCCTATCTTGGCTCTCAACATTTATAAAAATTATTATAAGTAGTTTAATAAAAAATTTGTGATGGTTTAATAGATTTTAGGAGTATAAATTCTAATTCCGTTTGTTCTATTTATTTATTTTTTTCAATTTTAATAAGAGTAAATTTCCCCTTTTCTAAACTAGTAAGAACAGGGGTAGTAGTTTCTTTATCAATAAGAATAATATTCACAGTGTTTGGAGCAATTTCTCCTTCATTCACTGCTATAATCTTGATTATGCAGGAGTCTTCATGAAAAGGGAGCACAAGTCTTTTCTTCTCCCGTCCTATTACAAAGTTTTCAAGGATTGTTTTTTCATTTATAATTATAGATATCTTGTCATTATCAATATTTAATCCATCCCAAACATCAAATATGATTTCTTCGGATGACCACTTTAGTTTCAAATTTTCATTGGCATGCAATTTCGTCTCCTTTGATGTTTTTAGTAGGGCTTTATATTTTTCTGCGACTAATTTCAAACTGTCATTACTTTTGACCATTTGGGAATTAACCAATTTGTCATAACCCCTTTCGATTTGATCAGAACTAACTAAATAAATATTGCCTTCTGAACAATTCTGTTTATTATTAAACTTCCCTGTGAAATTTCCCTGAATAATTTTTTTTCCCTTTAAGGTTTTTATTTTAGCATTTTCAACGATTACGAAACAAAACTCATTAACATCTGAATTTGACTTTGTGCTAATATTTTCTGTTTCGTGAAAAGAGATAGAATTTCCTTTGGCACTATATTTTCCAACAATTTTTGACCTTGTCGCATTATCTCCATAAATATCTGTAAATGAGGTTCCTTCAATTTTCCCACCTTGAAGTTCTTTAAAATTAATTTTATAGGAAATTACAACACCCTCTTGCATTTGCAAGGCTCCAATGAATTCAATTTTTTTATTCCCTTGACAATATAAAGGAGAAATAAAAAAAATATAAATAACACAAATAATTAGTTTCATAAATATTACTATATATTTGTAAATATAAACAATTTAAAACCACATAAAAATATGAAAAACAGAAAAGTATTAAAAACCTTTGTCATTGCATTCTTGTTTTTTCTTAACCCAATCTTCGGATCGTTTCCTGTAAAGAGCCCTTCCAAAGCCCCGGACAAAAATGAACAGACAACAATTAATTCGCAAAATGGTTCCGTTTTTGAAGATACAAAAATTGAAACGTTAAAATCAAATTTGGAATCTTCACCTTTAACGGATTCTACAAAAAGTAAAGATGATTTAGTTATATTATTAGTACTATGGTTTTTCTTAGGTTTTTTGGCAGCCCACAGATGGTATGCAAAAAAACCAGCTGGTTGGAACATTTTATTTATCCTTACGTTTGGAGGTTTGGGAGTGTGGGCTATAATTGATTTGATAAGCATCCTAACAGGTAATTTTTAATTTTAATCGGGTTTCTTAATTAGAAGAGGTTGCCTGGGAAGGCGACCTTTTTTATTTAAAATGAAAATACAACAATTTTGAGAACACTTTAAAGCAGCACAGCCTTTTAAAAAAAAACTCGCTTTTTTAAGAAGTTTAATAGTGCAAAATAAAAACCAGTGTTATTTCTGAATTGTTTTTCTCATGTTTTGCTTCCAAGGATGTATTATTATTGTTTTTTTTAAAATATTCAATTTAATTAGTTTTAATTATACTGTTTTTTTTGTTGCATTTTCATAATAGCTTTATTTTATAAAATGAAAAAATATTTCTCCGCTTTAATTTATTTTGTGTTAAAAATAATTTCGCCAAAAAAATATTTAGTACGGCCAAATATTAATATTGATTCCAATCCAGGTTTTTCAATTTATGATATCACAATGAAATCAATTGATGGAGAAAATATTCAATTGTCAAGATATTTAGGAAAAAAAATATTAATTGTAAATACGGCATCTAAATGTGGCTTTACAAATCAATATAATGAGTTAGAAGCGTTTCAGATAAAAAACCAGGATTCATTTGTAGTACTTGGTTTCCCTGCTAATAATTTTGGAGGGCAGGAGTCAGGAAGCAATGAGGATATTATAACATTCTGTAAACTTAATTTTGGTGTAACATTTCAGTTGTTTGAAAAATCGGATGTAATAGGTCCAAATCAAAATCTGTTATACAAATGGCTTAGCGATAAAGATAAAAATGGCTGGAATGATGTACCACCTAGTTGGAATTTTTGCAAATATGTAATTAATGAAAAAGGCGAACTATTAAATTTTTATTCCTCTTCAGTAAACCCATTAATATCTATTTCATAATAATTTCAAAATTATTAATTTAATTTTGCTGAATCATTTTTTTTAATCCCTCAATCCATAGCGGGTTATCATTTAAGCTTTCTACCAATGTAATTTTCTCACCGCCATGTTCTCTAAAAATTTCATTGTATTCTATTCCAATTTCATAAATCGTTTCAAGGCAATCAGCAACAAATGCGGGAGAAAATACTAATATATTCTTCTTACCTTCTTTCGCTTTTTTCATTATTATTTCATCACTATATGGCTTTATCCATTTATTATCCAGTCGGGATTGAAACGTAGTTTCATAATTTCCCTCTGTAATATTTAAGCGCTTTACTAATTGTCGAGTAGTCTCGAAACAATTAGCACGATAACAATAGTTGTTATCTTTTGTAATGGCGTCGCAGCAAGTTTTGAAATTGCAATTTCCAGAACCATAGTTTGCTGTAGCCTTCAATATGTGTCGCTCGGGTAAACCATGATAACTAAAAATATAATAATCATATTTTTTTTTATCCCTGCTATCATCCTCTACAGCAGTTGTATCCACATTGCTCATGTATTTTTTTGCTACTTCAACACAAGCATCTATAAAATATGGATTGTCATGAAATTTTGATATAACTTTAATAGAAGGGATTACTTCCCACTTGCCAATAATGTTTATAGCCTCTTCAATAGAGGAGCCTGTGCTGGATGAGGCGTATTGTGGATATAGAGGAATAATAATTATTTTTTCGACTTTCTCCTCCCTTAGTTTATTTAATGCTAAATATATGCTAGGGCTTTGGTAACGCATTCCTAATTCTACTATATATGTATCTCCTAATGCCTTTTGCAGTGCTTTTTTTAATTTTACACTATTTACTAATAGTGGCGAACCTTCTGTTGTCCATATTTCTTTGTACAATTTTGCTGATTTTGAAGAACGAAATGGAACAATAATGCCATTCACTAATAAAAAACGAGCGATAGGATTTATATCAATTACCCTTGGGTCGTTAAGGAATTGTGATAAGTATTTTCTAACATCAGATACTTTCGGACTATCTGGGGTTCCTAGGTTTATTATAAGTACTCCTGTTTTCATAATGTGTTTTTTATTCTAATTTTTTAAATTAACAATGCATAAGAGTTATTGGAAAAGTAATATTTAATATTTTTTAAAAACTCATTAGCGATTTTTTAATAAATATTTTTTTAGTTTAATGCTGTTCGCTGTTCTTTTTCCGTTTTAATTTTAATAGTAAAAGCCAAGAATATACTGTTAGTATAAATGTTAAATACATTGCAGCCCTTCCAATATAATCTCCATAACGAGTGTAAAAGGTAAATAGCGTATTTAATTTTATTTCTGCTTTTATTATTTCAGGTGTCCACCATTTTGTTGCATGCTCTATTTCCCCCCTATCGGTGATGATGCAGGAGATGCCTGTATTTGCTGATCGTGCAATATATCTTCGTGTTTCAATGGCTCTTAATACGCCATATTTTAAATGTTGCTTATAGCCAGGAGTGTCTCCCCACCAGCCATCATTTGTAATAATTGTAATAAATTGGGCACCATTTTTAATATATTCAGAAACATATTCGCCATAAACACTTTCATAACAAACTACAGGAGCTAATTTAATGCTGTTGTTTGGCGAAAAAAATACACTGCGCTCCTTTTGTTCGCCAAGGCTTCCCGATGCTCCACCTAAATTAATTGCAAATTTTTCAAAATATTTAAAAATAAAGGGGAATGGCATTTTTTCCACACCAGGCACTAATTTCGATTTGTGATAAACTTGTATTATTTTACTTGTATCAATTTGAATAGCACTATTAAAAGTATCGTAATAGCCTTCCCCGTCTTTAAACTTGCGAGCAGTAGAGGATAGTTTTTCATTCAATTGGTAAAGCTTTGCTGTGGACGCACCAATAACAATTTTAACTTTTGGATAGTTTGTTAAAAACTTTCTTAATAATTTAATGCTTGTGGCTTGTTCTAGTTCACTCTCCCATAAATTTTCTGTTATTGCTGTTTCAGGAAAAATTAAATAATCAATTGTGGTGTCAATTTTATTGTCAGTCAATTGTAACATTTTTTCTAATTGCTGTTCGGCTCCGGATACAAATTTTTCATTGTAAGGGTCTATATTGGGTTGAACGATTAAAACATTTACTTTTTTATTTAAAGTGGAGGCGGAAGTAATGATGGCATATGAAATTATTAAAGGAAAGATAATTAAAAGACATAATGCAAGGATTTGTTTTTTTATATTTTGTGCCTTATATCCTGAAACTAAATTAAAAACAATGCAATTAGCTATAAGCACCCACAGGCTGCCACCAAAAACTCCTGTATATTCATACCATTGAACCCAGTTATGATTTTCGGCAAACACATTACCTAAGGTAAGCCAGGTCCATGTTAAATCCCAATCGAGATGTAAAAACTCGAATGTAATCCAGAAGCTAATAAATATTAATTGACTCCAATATCCTGACAATCGTTTTTTTATTTTATGGTAAAACAAAAATACAATTGTCATCAGCAATGCATTTGAAATAATGGCCATTGCTGCACCTGCGAAAGATGCATTTTTTATCCACCAAGTTGTTAAAATATTCCATGTGAAAAAGCATAAATAGGTACATGCGAACAGTACGATTGTCTTGTATTTTTGTGGGCTTTTAAATACAGCATCCTCCACCATTAATATTGGCACTAATGCAATAAATATTAATGGTGTAAATCCATTTGGTAACCAAGCAAAAGTTAATAATAAAGCGCTTAATATGGAAAGTAAAAATAATTGGTAGGTTTTCAAATGAATGGTTTTATTGTTTTGTTCCTTTAATTTTAAATGATGCGTTTTTTTGCATTATTTTTCAGCTTCTTCTAATTTTATTTAATGCTCCTATTGCGATGATAAAAGTAATATAGAAATATATAAAAGCTCTTTTAGAGATTGCATTTTTTTATTATCAATAATGATTTATAATTTGTTTCATGCAATTTTATTATTTTCTTTATTCTGCAGCTGTTTGTTTTTTAAAGCTGCATTTTGTTTATTAAATACTAGTTTAGTTTTAAAAATAAATATTTAATACCATAAAAAAATAAGTGTTATAAAAATTTTACAACTAAAAAAATATGTAATAATTATTTTTTATTAATATCTACTTTAATTGAAAATACGTTTGAATACAATGCAACCGACTGGTCGCCAATATCGGTTAAAGCATAATCTATTGTTACCGATTTTATCTTAATGCCTAATCCAATATTTGGTTGAAATGTTTTAATTTTTTTGCCTATAGCATCCGTAAAAGTTTGGTAGTTGCCAAGCCCTGCTCTTAAAAATATTATATTTAAATAGGAGGCTTCAATTCCAAAATGTGGGTCCATGCTAACAGCTTTAGTTCTTATTAAAGTGTTGCGCTTACCGTCAAATGTAGCATCCAGGTTAAATTCAGCTAATAATGCTAGTTTGGGCGACATTTCAAATTTTCGCGCTCCACCTAATAATAGTTTAGGAACCGTTATTTCAACAGAGTTTTCGGGTAATTTATTACCAGTAGCAATAAATACTGCTTTGGTTTCTTCCGACAAATTAAATGTCCATGCATTAAAGGTAGAAGTAATATCTCGCGCCATAGCAGCAAATTTCCATTTTTTAAAATCATACTGCGCTCCAGCATCCAAACCAAAGCCCCATGCGCCGGCAAAGCTTCCAATTTTTCTACGTATAATTTTCGTATTAATGCCTAATCGCAATCCCGGAATTTTAAGTTTTTTTGCATACGATATTATAAGTGCAAAATCTGTGGCCGAAAATTTTGTAATTCTGTTATAATCTACATTGCCGTTGGCGTTTATTAATTCAGTAGTATTGGGGATATCGTCCACACCAAATCGAATAAGTGAAAGCCCCATAACGCTAGAACTATCAATTTTGGTGGCCATTGCAGCATAATCATACTTGGCGATGCCGGCAAAATATTCGCTATGCATTAAAGCTACCTGATATTGATTGTTTATGCCTAATAAACCTGCAGGGTTCCAGTATCCGGCAGTAACATCATTTGCGGTTGTGATGTATGAATTAGACATCCCTAACGCCCTTGCACCTACCCCTACGTTTAAAAATTCATTGCTGTATTTTGTAACTTGAGTATATCCTTTAATACAAAAACTTAGTATAATTGCAAAAGGTAAAAAATATAGTTTTTTCATTATGGGTCATAAAATTAAAATAAATTTTGCTTCAATCTCTTTTTTTTTGCCTTAGTGAAGTTTTCGAAATAACTCCCGCAAATTAAATGGTTCAAAAACTGTGTGTTTTTCTTTTGTCTTGATACAAAAGAAACAAAAAATCAAGAACAAACGATTCCTCCCCACCTGCAACTCTGCATCGCGTTTGTTCATTCCTCACGCGCGTTTTCATAAGAATATTTTTTGCAAAAAAATGAAAACCTCTGTTTTTATTAATATATCTGTTTTGGCGAAATTGTTTTGAAAGCTTTACGATAGCATATTTTACTTTTTTTATTTAAGTTTTTATGGGATAATAATTTTATTGAATCCGGTTTTTTTTGAACCGCAAACCTATTCAAAAGATTGATTTTTTGTTTTTTTGGCTTTGTTGGATACAAATATATAGTTTTGAGTTCTCAAACGTATTTTTTTATTGCATATTGCATTGTCTTTTTTATTGACTTTGTTATTTGTATATTAAATTTGATCACAATATTCTTGTAAATTCTAATACTTATTTATTGTCTGTCCGTATAGTTGGGAGGCTTAACTATAATTCATGCTTTTAACGGCTTTCTATGTTTTGAAAATCAGTAGTTTACATTGGTGAATCACTGTTTTTTAAAACAAGAATAACGACGACCCTAATAAAACGAACTCACGAATACCTTTAAAAATAATATATTTAGGAGTAAATCGGACATTAACAACATACTTTATTTAATATGGAATTCATCTAAATGGTAATTATTGAGAAATTAAAAGAGTATTTTCGCAGTGTTTATTTTTATAGAATCGTAATAATTTATTAAACCTTATGATGAGCATCAAAAAAAATATCCCTAATATTATTACTTGTGGAAATTTGTTTTGCGGGTGCATTGCTATTGTGGCGGCATTCAAGGGTAACCTTGTGTGGAGCTCATATTTGGTAGGGATAGCAGCGGTCTTGGATTTTTTAGATGGTTTCCTTGCTAGGTTGTTAAAAGTTCATTCCGAAATAGGAAAACAGCTCGATTCCTTGGCTGATATGGTAACTTTTGGCTTAGTGCCTGGTATTGTGATGTATTTGTTATTAACTAAGGCCACAGCAACATGCTCTTTCTCGGAAATGGATAATTCAATATGTTGTTTGGTTAATGGTATTCAATGTTACATGCCATTTATAGCTTTTTTAATTACAATTTTTTCTGCAATTAGATTAGCGAAATTTAATACCGATAGTCGGCAGGCAGATTTATTTATTGGACTACCAACGCCTGCTAATGCAATATTAATTTGTTCCTTACCCCTTATTACGTTTTTTCAACCACAAATTGGAAGTATTAATACCCTTCTAATTATTGATAACATTTGGGTTTTATTAAGCATTACCATTGTGATGTCCTTTTTAATGGTTGCCAAAATTCCTTTGTTCGCTCTTAAATTTAAAAGTTTTGATTGGAGCAGCAATAAAAAACGCTATTCTTTTTTAATTATTTCTTTATTATCATTGCTACTATTCCATTTTTTTGCTATCCCTTTTATCATATTTTTGTATATTATTTTATCACTTATAATTAAATAAACAAGTCCAAATTAGAATTACTTTTATACTTTCTATTTTATCTCAAATTATATATAAATACACAACAATTAAAATTTACAAAAATGAAATATAGAGCAGAAATTGATGTTATGCCATTGAAAGGCTTGTTAGACCCTCAAGGAAAAGCTGTTACTGGTAGTATGAAAAATTTAGGGTTACCTGAAATTGAAAATGTACGTATTGGTAAACATATTGTTTTAGAACTGGAAGCATCCACTAAAGATGCTGCTGCATCTATGGTTGACGAAGCTTGTAAGAAATTATTGGCAAACCAAATTACTGAGTTTTATGAATTTGAAATATTTGAGAATTAAGGATTTATTTTTTTACCTATTAATTCCATAATATTTACCAACTAAATTTACATGTTTCATTTCAATTATGGAATGATTCAAACGGCAGAATTTTATTTGTTGCGATAAAAAATAATATATCGATATAGCTATTGTATAAATTGTTTTATTGTTTATTTGAATATGCAAAGGGCATTTTTATCATACATAAAAAAAGAAAATTTATTTAACTCCTCTGATAAAATCCTTCTCACTGTTAGTGGTGGGATAGATTCTTTAGCGATGGTTGAATTATTTCATCATGCGGGTTTTAATTTTGGAATAGCCCATTGTAATTTCCAATTGAGGGGGGAAGAAAGTGATGGCGACGAAATTTTTGTAAGGTCAATTGCAGAAAAATACAGCCTTGAATTTCATTTAATAAAATTCGATACCGCCATTTATGCTAAAAAAAATAAAGTCTCCATACAGATAGCAGCAAGGGAATTACGTTACCAATGGTTCGAAGAAATCAGAGCAAGTAATAATTATAGTTTCATAGCAACGGCGCACCATAAAGATGATTCAATAGAAACATTTTTTATAAACCTCATTAGGGGCTCCGGTATTTCGGGCTTGCATGGCATACTATCAAAAAACGCTAATGTTATCCGTCCATTGTTATTTACTAATAAAAATGACATTACTAAATATGTTAAAAGCTGTAAAATTTATTATCGCGACGACAGTAGTAATGCTTCAGAAAAATACATTAGAAATAAAATTCGGCTGAAGCTAATTCCGCTCCTCAAAGAATTAAACCCTAATATAAATCAAACAATAGCCGAGGATATAAAGCGATTAGCGAATACTGAAAAAATTTATAGAAAAGAAATTTTTAATAAAAGTTTAATAGTTGTTGAAAAACACAACAATAGTATTTCCTTTTCCATTAAGGAACTTAAAAAACTAGACCCTATAGAATCCTATCTTTTCGAATTTCTTCAGCCTTTTGGTTTTAACTTTGCTGTTGTAAACGAAATTGTGGCTTCCTTGGATGGACTGTCGGGGAAAAAGTTTTTGTCGGCAACGCACCGTTTAGTCAAGGACAGAGAATATTTATTAATTGACAAAATACCCGCAGCCCTGCCAAAGGTTTCACAAGCAATGCTTACCCCACAAATAGCAAATTTTCAGATCGATGAAGAAAACAATATAATTGAAAATATGGGTCTTAAATTTGTAATTAACAAATTATTAAAACCCTCTGTTTTTAGCTTTCCTGCCTCTAATAAAATTGCATCTTTTGATTATAATAAACTTAATTTTCCACTTGAACTTAGAAAATGGCAAAAAGGCGATGTCTTTCAACCGATTGGTATGAAAGGGAAAAAGTTGATCTCCGATTTTTTTATTGATGAAAAATTTTCTATTCAGCAAAAAGAAAATGCCTGGTTACTTACTTCTAGGGGTAAAATTATTTGGCTTGTCGGACATCGCATGGATGATAAATTCAAAGTAACCGATAAAACTATTAAGATTTATATTGTAGAATTGCTTTAGGTATCTTATCTTTATATCCTACTGTTATGAAAGACGAAATAATTTTTGAAGAAAAACAATATATTGGCTTTAATAAATGGTCAATGTTATGGCGCACAGTATTAGCTTTGGGTTGCTTTTTGCTTTATTATTGGAGCGAAAATCCTAAATCTATTGCCGTTTCTGTAATTGAAATACCCAATTCGCCAGTTGGTGAAGATTCAGGGCAATTATTTTTTTTAATGGGATTAGTGATAATGCTCCTCTCCTTGGTGCTTATTTTTGTTTTACACTTGCATACCAAGGTTATTAATAACAAACTCATTTTAGAGGGGCTTTGGACCTCCCGTAATGTGAACATTGATTTAACTGAAATAGTAGAGGTCAAAATGGTTAAATACAGTTTTTATCTGTTGAATCCTCCTATTTATAATTTACATTTTAAAAACGTAATCCGCTTCTTTACCAAGGGTAATGATGCTGTTGAACTTACCAAAAGGGATGGCCTCAAATATCTGGTTGGTAGTCAAAAGGCAGAAGCGCTGTCAAGCTTGTTGAAACAGATGATTGTTGATAAAAAATCATAACAATTTAATGTAAAATATATTTTCAATAAAGTGTAACAATATTTTTAATTTAACGTAGAACGACAATCATTTGCTTTTTATGGAATTATTTAAATTAATTAAAACTATTTTATATGATAAACACAACAGCTGCAGGTCGAATTATTTCAATTGAAAAAGAGTGTATCGCTTTCTTAAAATTTCCTGATAATGATGTTTTGAAATCAGCCGATGAAATTAAAATCAGAAATGCCAATTTGGATCGTGCTTTAAAATTAGGAAACTTGGAACATAATAAAATTAGAATTGTGTTCGAGGATGACGAAGCGGTAAAACAAGTAGAAACTACTGTTTGGGGAGTAACCGATAAGAGAGTGATATTAAAAAAAGGGGTACTTATTCCTATTCACCGTATTCATGAGATTTTGTAATTTTTATTTGGGTGTAATATTTAATTTTTTTCACTAAGCTTCCCTGTTTTTTGTGAAGCTTGGTATGGTTTTTTTAATTTTTAAACCGAAAATTACATCTCGTTTTTTAAGCCCTTGGTTGCTGCTATTTCCCTGCTCTCTATTGTTAATAAACTATTCTGGAAAATAGACTTTTCAAATTTTCGCATCATTTTACCCTTGCTGTTATAATTCCTGCATTGGGTCCCAAAAATGATTATTGAAGTTTATTATTTTTTCCTTAATAATTACAATGCCTTCCTTTTCTAGTAATTCCTTCATTAAAAAAGGTGTTGCAAAATGAAGCTTCCCTGTAAGTTCCCCATTTCTATTTACTACCCTGTGCGCCGGTACATATATTTTTTGTGAATGCGATAAATTCATCGCCCAGCCTACCATGCGTGAGGATCGAATAGCTCCCAGCGACTTTGCAATAGCGCCATAACTCGTTACCCTACCCTTTGGTATTAGCCGCACTATTGCATATACATTTTGAAAAAAATCATCTTGTGTTTTCATTTCCCTGATTTATATTCTAAATTTTAGAAAACATATTTTAAACCCCTTCTCCGAAAACATTTTTTCATAATATGTTTTAATTGATGTAAGCGCTTCCTCTCTTTCAATATCCTTTGCATATAAATCGTTAGTAGCATCCATTTCTTCTAATTGGTTTTCTGATATTACTTCCCTTGTAAAATTATAAAAAAACTCACTGTCTGTTTTTAAATTTATAACGCCATCATTAATTAATATTTTTTTATACCTGTTTAAAAATATCATATTCGTCAATCGGTTTCTTATCCGTGATTTTTGAGGCTGTGGGTCAGGGAAGGTGATCCATATTTCATTCACTTCGTCAGCAGCAAAACAGGTATCGATAAAATCAATGCGGGTTCTAATAAATGCTACATTATTCATTTTGTTTTCTAAAGCTGTTTTTGCACCCGACCATATGCGATTTCCCTTTATATCAACGCCTATAAAATTTTTATTAGGAAATCTTTCCGCTAACCCAACCGTATATTCACCTTTACCACAGCCTAGTTCCAAGATAATAGGATTATTGTTTTTAAAATAATTTTCATGCCAGTTTCCTTTTAGCTTAAGACCATTAGCTTTCGATTCTTCGAAGGATAAAAAAAAGCAATTGTCGAATGAATTTACTTCTCTAAATTTTTTTATTTTTCTTTTTGCCATTTTTTTTATTAAACAAATATTTTATTTTTATTCGCTGCTTTTTTTAAATATTTATTTTTTTCTAAAGTGTTTTCAAATTAATAATTAGCGTCTGTTCAAATATTCAAGAGTATTAAAAATAATGTTCGAGTTCGAGGCTTTCGTAGTTTTGAAAATCTGGAGTTTACATTTGTAAATGAATGATTTTTTAAACAAGAATAACGAAGACCCGCGTGAAACGAAATCACGAATACCTTTAAAAATAATATATTTATATGTAAATCGGCCATTATAGACAGACTCTAATTATCCTTTTTTTAAGTTAAAGGAGAAAACGGTGCCAACACCTTCGGTACTCATCACTTTAATTTTTTGATTATGCGCCTCTATAATATGTTTAACAATAGCTAGTCCCAGGCCTGTGCCCCCTTGCTCGCGCGACCTGCTTTTGTTTACTCTGTAAAAACGTTCAAATAAACGCGGTAAATGCACTTTTGCTATGCCAATGCCATTGTCGGCAACCTCAATTGAAATATTTGCGCCAGCATCGTAAAAACGTATTTTTGTTTCACCTCCTTGTTTGCCATATTTTATTGAATTTACTATCAAATTAACAATTACCTGTCGGATGCGAAATCTGTCTGCAAAAACAAATAGCGTTTTGTTACCCTCGTTAATAGTTAGTGCTATCCCCTTTTCTTTCGCTTGCATTTCTTGGGCTTCCAGCAGTTCCTTCAATAAAACAATGATGTCAAAACTTTCGGGCTCTATCTGTAATTCACCTGTCTCCAATTGCGAAATGGCTTCTAAATCATCAATCATGGCTATCATTCTATCCACACTTTTTTCGGCACGCATCAAATAATTTCTGTTGATGGAGGGGTCCTCTAATCCTCCATCCAGCAGGGTTAACACATAGCCCTGTATATTGAATACTGGCGTTTTTAATTCGTGCGATATATTTCCTAAATATTCTTTCCGATATACTTCTAGTTTTTTTAAACGATCAATTTCACTTTTTCGTTCTTCAATCCAGGCTAATATTTCAATGCTGAGATTATGTATTTCGTTGCTGCTGTATGGCAGCTTAGGGGATGATACATCACTTTGTTCCTTAAATTTTTGTACCGTATTTAATAAATTAAATATCTTTTTAAATACCAATATTTTTATAAATAGTATCATCAAAAAGGAGCTGAGCATAGAAATAAAAAAGATTCCAATAGACCTTGCTAAAGGATTTTCCATAAAAGGATGATATACAAAGCTCATAACAGAAATAACTACAGCAAATGCCGTAGCAATAATTATTAGTGGGAAATTTCTTGAATGTTTTTTCATGACCATGGTTAATAAAGCATTCCTTATTTATATTTATTTTATTAAACTTTTCATTTATAATTTTTTTAAGGCTTTAACAGCGTCAAAAATAAGTAATTATGGAGATTTTAGGGTCAATTTATAGTATTGATTTCTATTTAAGATTTAAATTAATGCATTTTTTTTCAATATTCTTTTGATAGTATGGAAAATAAAACTAATTTTGTCTTCTTATTCTAACAAAAAGTATTGAGGATCGGTAGTTCAGCTGGTTAGAATGCTGCCCTGTCACGGCAGAGGTCGCGGGTTCGAGTCCCGTCCGGTCCGCTCTAAAATATTAAACCCCTTGCAAATTAAGTGTTTGTAAGGGGTTTTTTAATTTCTGTTGCCCTTTCTGTTGCTCTTTCTGTTGCCGTTTTGGATCCATTTTTACCATAACACTAAACAAGCATCTAACTAATTGTTTTTACAGTATTTTTATTTGATTAGAATTGGAAAAACCATGAGTTACCAATATTCAGAAGACGGCTTAGTAGAAACGGCCACCCAAAAAGTGTTGGAAGAGTTGGGCTTGCACATACAACTTTCAAAATTCTAATCGCTTCACAATAATTATTATTTCGCAGTGATAACCCCTTTAATTTTCGCTTTTTTTTGCCCATTTCAAAGATATAACAATTCTTGGATTTGCAATATTTTAATTTTTTTCAAAGCAAATTTATTTTATAATTTATTGATGTAAAGGCACTTGTAATACACTGTCAATATAAATTAAATATTAAACTGCTTTTTGAACAATGCTTTCCATTCCCACTGCAATTTAGTTTGAGTGGAGGCTGCATTAGAAAAAATATAGTTAGGGTATGTTTTTATATCATGCTTCTTTTTAATAATATTTATAATGTTGTTAATCGATAAAAAAGATTCGCTTATCTAAATTAACTATTTGTTAATGTTAGATAAGACTTTATCTACCTAAGTTTCAATAATGTTGTATAAAAAAAACACAAATGCTTCTAAAAGAAAATATTTATTTTAAGAATACTAAAGATAAAGGATTTCAGTTGCTAAAAGCATCAAAATCAATACATGAGTTTGTTTTTTTTAAAAAAGTAAAAAGAGAGATGGCACTAAGAAACGAACTACAATCGAGTATCATTTATGCTAAAAGAATTCAAGAAGGAATGATGTTTAAAGAAGAGCATTTAATGAAATTATTTGCCGAATCATTTATATATTTTAAACCAAAAGATATTGTCAGTGGCGATTTTTATTGGTTTACAAAAATTAACTCTAAAATTGTAGTTGCCGTAGCCGATTGCACCGGACATGGTGTTCCTGGAGCATTTATGTCTGTATTGGGAATTAGCTTACTTAATCAAATTGTTATTGAAGAGCATAATACCGACCCATCCCTTATTCTTCAACGTCTTAATTATAAAATTAATAAATCATTCAGTTATTCTTCCGATTTGAATGATTCGGAAAAGTACAATGACGGTATGGACATAGCTGTATGTGTTATTGATACGGCCTTGCAAACAATAGTTTATGCTGGCGCCCAACGCTCTTTTTATTTTATTTCAGATCACATAATGACTGATTATAAAGGATCCCGCTATCCTATTGGTGGCTTAAATCTTGAATTACATAGAAGTTATGATAGTATAAAAATAAATTATAAAAAGGGAGATAAAATGTATCTTTTTACAGATGGTTTTCCTGATCAATTTGGAGGTGCAAAGGATAAAAAATTTATGACGACAAAATTTAAACAGGAAATATTAAAAACTTCCAATAATTCTATGAATATGCAATGTTTAGAATTAAATCAATTGTTAGAAGATTGGAAAAAATTAACGGAACAAACCGACGATATTTTAATTTTAGGTATTCAACTTTAGGATTTATTTTTATTTTTATTTTTGTTTTATAATAACACCTGATTTGTAATTTGATAAGTCAAAAAAATATTATTCTCTATTTTTGCTATCCATAATTATTGTAACAGGCCCATCATTTAACAAATTTATTTTCATGTCGGCACCAAACTCCCCTGTTGCAATTGGTTTCCCTAAATCATTTTGTAACTGAGCAATCATTTTTTCATACAGAGGAATAGCGATGGAAGCATTTGCAGCCTTTAAATAGGATGGGCGATTGCCTTTTTTTGTCGATGCCTGCAATGTAAACTGCGAAACAAGAATAAGGTCACCGGCCACATCTTTTAATGATAAATTCATAACAGCATTGGTATCATTAAAAATACGAATATTTACAATCTTTAAACTTAACCAAGCTATATCTTCCTGCGTATCCGAATCTTCTATGCCTAATAATACCAGTAGCCCCTTGGCTATCGAACATTTTAATTTCCCATTAATTGTTACCGAACAATTGGCTGTGCGCTGAATAACTACTTTCATCTTTTATAATTATAAATTACCCCACCACCCCCCAAAGGCAAATTTTTTTTTTGGAAATTATATCCTTTAAATAAGTTCTTAAAATAAAGGTGCTTATTCAATGTAAATAATTATCAATAATCATCTTCCAGGTCCTCCTCCTTCATTATCCCCATATAACTATTATAACGCGATGCCCCAATTTCACCATTGTTTAGCGCTTCAATAATTGCACATTTAGGTTCATTGATATGTAAACAGTTGTTGAATTTACATTTGCTTTTCAGCGCTTGCATTTCAGGGAAATAATTTGATATCTCATACTTTTCCATGTCTACCAATCCCAGTTCTTTAATCCCTGGCGTATCTATAATAAATCCTCCATATGCTAGAGGGTGCATTGCTGCAAAGGTGGTGGTGTGCTTACCTTTAAAATGTACATCTGAAATTTCACCTACTTTTAAATTTAAATTACTATCCATCGAATTTACTAAAGTAGATTTCCCAACACCCGAATGACCAGCAATTAAAGTAGTTTTGTCTTTCGTTATGCCTTGAATTACTTCAATATCTGTTTTTTTTGTTGCAGAAACTTTATAACATTTATAACCTACTTTTTCGTAACTTTTTATTATCTGATCCAGCTCCTCCATCTTAATGTTTTTCGCGCTTTTATCTATGCCTTTCAGTTCTGTATCTTTCTCAAATAAATCTATTTTATTGAAAATTATTTTTGTTGGAATGTGATAGGCTTCGGCAGTTAATAAAAATCGGTCAATAAAACCAAAAGAGGTGCGAGGGTATGCAAGTGTAACAACTAATAATGCCTGGTCAACATTAGCAGCAATTATATGCGATTGTTTCGACAAATTAATAGATTTACGAATTATATAATTTTTGCGGTTTTCTATGCTATTAATTACGCCTCTTCCATCTTTCTCCATTTCGAATATTACTTTATCGCCCACAGCAATTGGGTTGGTCGTTTTAATTCCTTTAATTCGAAATTTACCTTTTATCCCACACTCCACTTTAGTATCTTTATCAACCAAAACTGTATACCAGCTCCCTGTTGATTTAATAACCGTACCTCTCATATTTACTCTGCTTACAAGCATTTAATAATTTATAAATCTCCCCCAATTATTCATAAAATCCTGAATGGAAATACAAAACCCTTCGAAATAATCGAACAAGTCTTTTTTAATAATGGAAAGATAATATTTTAAACAAAATTTAGAACATCAAATTTATTAAAAAGAATTAGCTTTGCACAAACAAAAAATAAAAATAAAAAATTAAGGATTAAGGTACATGCTGTTTTAAATAAATTACAACCTTTTTTTTAAACTTTAATTACACATATCTCTGATAATTTTAACCATGTCGATAAAAGTATCTAACATATCAAAAAGATATACCAATCAATTGGCCTTGAACAACATTTCTTTTGATGTAAATGAAGGAGAAATTGTTGGTTTTCTTGGCCCTAATGGAGCTGGTAAGTCCACTATGATGAAAATATTAACCTGCTTTATCCCTCAAACAGAAGGCCATGCAAGTGTTTGTGGTTTTGATGTTGCCGAAGAAAGTTTGGAAGTTAGAAAAAATGTAGGTTACCTGCCCGAAAATAATCCGCTTTATTTGGATATGTATGTTAAAGAATACCTTGAATTTATTGCTGGCTTGCACCATTTGAAAAATATTAAACAACGCATTTCCGAAATGATTGAAATGACGGGCTTGCAGATTGAACAGAAAAAGAAAATAGCAGCACTTTCAAAAGGATACCGCCAGCGCGTTGGCCTTGCCCAGGCCCTCATCCACGATCCCAAAGTGCTTATATTAGATGAGCCTACTACCGGATTAGATCCTAACCAATTAGCCGAAATACGCAACCTTATTGTTGAAATAGGAAAACAAAAAACAATATTGCTGTCAACGCATATTATGCAAGAGGTGGAAGCTGTTTGCAATCGCGTAATAATAATTAAAGAAGGGCTAATTGTTGCAAACGATAGTACTGCTGTATTGCAAAATTCATATACTAAAAACCATCAATTTATTACTGTTGAATTTGATAAAGAAACTTCACAAGCGCATTTGAAAAATATTGAAGGTGTTTATGAGGCAATAAATAGCAATGGAAATATTTGGCAAATCGAAGCCCGCACAGATAAAGATATCCGTACCGATATTTTTCAATTTGCTGTGAACAATGATATGGCAGTGCTAACATTGCATAAGGAAGAAAAACGCCTCGAAGATGTTTTTAAACAACTAACTAAATAAGAATACTTAAATAATGCTGCTTTATTCTGGTACAGAAAAAATAAAATAACAAACAAATGAAAAATTATCCTCTATTATTTATTGCTAATGTAATTATCCTTTGCTCCTGCAATAGCAGCTTTAAAAAATCGGAAACAGCAACAGATCTTTCCGATCCAATTTTAGCGCACATTGATTCTTCCTTCGCTCCGGGTCAGAATTTTTTTTATTACGCAAATAATAATTGGTTTAAACAAAACCCAATTCCGGTTTCCGAAAAAAGCAATGGCATTTTTAGAACCGTTCAGGATACTGTTAATGAATCTATCCTGAAAATATGTACTTCAGCACTTAAGGATACTCAAGCTATTAAGGGTAGCAATAAACAAAAAATTGGCGATTTTTATTTTAGCGGATTGGATACTTTAAGTATTGAAAATGCTGGGTATTCAGCATTAAAGGATCAGTTTATGGATATAGATGCAGTGAAAAATACTAACGACTTAATTGCTGCCGTTTGTAAACTCCAAGCACTTGAAGTATCCCCAATGTTTGGATTTGGAATTTATCAGGATGAAAAAAATAGTGCCCAATATGCTATTTATATTTCTCAATGTAATTTAGGTTTACCCGACCGCGATTATTACTTTAAAAGCGATACCCGCAGCAATAAAATTCGAACCGAATATCTAAATCATATTAAATTAATGTTAGAATTAATTATGCTAGATAACAAAACAGCTTCTCTGTATGGTGAAAAAATAATGAAGCTGGAAACTACTATTGCCAAAGCATGCAGCAAAATGGAAGATTTGCGCGACCCCTATAAAAACTATAATAAAATGTCGATTAAAGATCTTAATAAAATTACACCGAGCATTGAATGGAAAAAAACAATGAATGATTTAGGCTTACCTAATGCCGACACAATTATTGTTGGACAACCTGCTTTTTTTATTGCCTTGGAAACATCACTCAAGAAAATTAATTTGGAGGATTGGAAAATTTATTTGAAATGGACTTTATTAAACTCCTATGCCGATTATTTAAACAAAAAAATAGAAAATGAACACTTCAATTTTTACTCTACCATCCTCGAAGGGATAAAAGAACATAAATCGCGGTTAAAAATAATAATTGAAAGTACCGACGCTTCATTAGGGGAATTAATAGGACAAGTGTATGTGGAAGAGTATTTGCCGAAAGGCACAAAAGAGAAATTACTTGAAATAGGTAATAATGTAAGGGATGTTTATGCCGATCATATCAAAGCACTGGACTGGATGTCTGACAAAACAAAAGAAAAAGCATTGAGCAAATTAAATAAAATAAATATGAAGGTTGGTTATCCCGATAAATGGAAAGACATGGGAAGCCTTGTTATTAATAGGGAAAGTTATTCTGAAAATGCCATGAATGTAAGCCGATGGCGATACAATTATATGATAAATAAATATGGTAAACCCGTCGATAGAAATGAATGGAGCATGACGCCACAAACGTATAATGCATATTATAGCCCTACAAATAATGAAATTATAGTGCCGGGCTGCAATATTATAGTTCCCGGTTTTGAAGGTGAAATGCCCGATGACGCATTGTTATATGGCATCATAGGCGGCTCTACCTTTGGACATGAAATAACTCACGGATTTGATGACCAAGGTAGTTTATATGACGAAAATGGTAATTTAAAAGATTGGTGGACCAAGGAAGATCGTGAAAAATTTGTTGCTAAAACAAAACTCATTGTGCAGCAATTCAACAATTATAGTATTCTTGACAGCATGTATGTAAATGGTGAAAATACCCAAGGTGAAAATATTGCAGACCTAGGTGGTGTTATAATGGGCTACGAAGCATTCAAAAAAACAAAACAAGGTCAATCAAAGGAATCAGTTTTTGGTTTTACGCCCGACCAACGCTACTATTTGTCTTATGCATACGCTTGGATGGTAAACCGCACAGATGCTTCATTGGCAAAACAAATTATGTCCGACGAGCACGCTCCTGCCGAATTTCGTATCAATGGACCGCTCTCTAATATTGACAACTTTTATAAAACATTTGATATAAAAAAAGAAGATAAAATGTACCGGGAAGAAAATTTAAGGGTTAGAATTTGGTAATTTTAATTTCCAATTTCTGATACCTTGCAATTTTTTTTATCTTGTTTTTAACTGTAACAATAAAATTTATTTATTCTTCCGTTTTAAAATATATTTTTTTCTATTTTTACAAATATGCTTACGCAACGCCAACTTTTTTATAACCACCTCGCGCAAACAAGCGAAACGCCTTTGGCCTTAGAAATTGAAAGAGCGGAAGGCATCTATTTATTTGATGTTTCAGGCAAGCCATACATGGATTTAATTTCCGGTATTTCCGTAAGTAACGTTGGCCACTGTCATCCAAAAGTAATTAGCGCAATTCAAAACCAACTGGAAAAATATCTCCACTTAATGGTGTATGGCGAGTATATTCAAAGTCCGCAGGTTAAACTAGCAAAACTTCTGTCAGAGCAACTTCCCGAAAAATTGAGCTCTGTTTATTTTGTTA
Organism: Chitinophaga pinensis; assembly: GCA_945865315.1. Classification (GTDB taxonomy): domain Bacteria; phylum Bacteroidota; class Bacteroidia; order 2-12-FULL-35-15; family 2-12-FULL-35-15; genus 2-12-FULL-35-15. The sequence goes on from CAMBDK010000002.1 coordinate 40,310, forward strand.
ATTCTGGCGGCGAAGCCATTGAAGGGGCAATGAAATTAGCAAAACGATATACGGGGAGAACGGAAATAATATCCTTTAAAAATGCCTATCACGGAAGTACCCATGGTAGTTTAAGTTTAATGGGTAACGAAGAATTTAAAAATGCATATCGCCCCCTTCTGCCTGACATTAAGCAATTAGCATTTAATAATATAAATGACTTGCAAAATATAACTACCAAAACAGCAGCCGTATTTGTAGAAACCATTCAAGCTGAAGCAGGCATGGTTATGCCTGAAGGAGACTATTTAAATCAACTCCAAATTAGATGCAATAAAGTAGGAGCATTGCTGGTAGCGGATGAGATACAATGTGGTTTTGGAAGAACAGGTAAATTGTTTGCTTTTGAACATTATAACTTTATACCGGATATTCTTTGTTTGGCCAAAGGCATGGGCGGCGGAATGCCTATTGGGGCTTTTATAGCATCTAAAATGCTGATGCATTCACTTACTAATAATCCCATCCTTGGCCATATTACTACCTTTGGCGGTCACCCTGTTTGTTGCGCTGCTAGTTTAGCAACTTTAAATGTTTTATTAGACGATAAATTAATTGAACAAATAGAGCAAAAAGAAAAATTATTTCGCGCTTTATTAAAACACCCTCTTATAAAATCCATAAAGGGTAAAGGATTATTACTGGCTATCGAATTTGAAAATTTTGAACAAAACAAAAAAATTATCGACAATTGTATTTTAAAAGGCATCATTACCGATTGGTTTTTATTTCAGCCAAGTGCAATGCGAATTGCTCCTCCTTTAACGATTACCGAAAAACAAATTACTGAGGCCTGTAATACAATTTTAAGCTGTATTTATTAATTATGATTTTTTTGTCGATAAGCAGTTTCTAGTAACACACAAAAGGGCTTTTTTTGTTGTTAAAAATATTTAAGCTTTTTAACAAAGCAAATCTCTTATTAAGAATGAATATAAATTAGAATAAAAGTTAAAAGTTTCTAGCTTGTTTTGATTTAGTAGTTAATGAATCTTATAAATTTGACCTCAAAATAAAAAGTACTCCCACGAAAAATCGTGGCTTATATTGGAATAAATAAATATAACTTTATATGAATACACGCTACAATACCCCGCAAATAAAGCCTTTTGCAATTATTGCTTTTCTTTTGTTATCGTTTCTTTTAAATTTATCCTCTGTTTCTGCACAAGATGCAGAAAAATTATTCAAACAAAATTGCGCTGTTTGCCATAGCTTGGGTAAAAACAAAATTACTGGGCCTGGCTTAGAAGGTATCGCTGCCAGAGCTCCTAGTGATGACTGGCTTCGCAAATGGATAAAAAATAACAAGGAACTTATTAAAAGTGGTGATCCTTACGCGCTAAAAATATTTGCAGAAAGCAATGGTGCTGACATGACCGTCTTTACCGATTTAAAAGATGAAGAAATAAACTCATTAATTGCCCTGATAAAAAACCCTCCTAAAGAAAAAGTCGCTGTCGCAAGTGCACCGGAAGCAGGCGTTGCTAAAGAGGAACAAAATGGCGTTAATCCACTTGGGATCTTAATTGGTATAATATCATTTTTAATAATTATCATTGCTGTATTAAGGGGGGTAAGCCATTCACTAAAGAACATACAGAATGAAAAAGAAGGTTTGCCGAATGAAGAGGCTATTGGTGTGTGGGGAGAAATAAAATTATGGATGAAAGATCACAAACGCACATTGGCAGTTATTATATTGTTTGTTACTGGTGGGCTGCTTTCTTCTGGATGGTATGCTCTTAAAGAAATTGGCGTTTATACTGGATATCAGCCTACGCAGCCCATAGCTTTTTCGCATAAAATACACGCTGGTGAAAATGCTATTAATTGCCAATATTGTCACTCAGGTGTCGAAAAAAGTAAAATAGCTGGCATTCCTTCGGTAAATATTTGTATGAATTGCCACAAAGGGATTTCTAAAGGACCAAATACAGGAACTGCAGAAATAGCTAAAATTTATGAAGCTGCTGGCTGGGATCCCGAAAAAGCAGAATATAATAAACCTCAGAAACCTATTGAATGGGTTAAAGTTCATAACCTCCAGGATTTTGTTTATTTCTCCCACCAGCAGCACGTAAAAGTTGGTAAACAGGAATGTGTTACCTGTCATGGCGACTTAAAAGAAATGACTACTGCTAAGCAAGTGAGCCCATTAACAATGGTTTGGTGTATTGAGTGCCACCGTAAAACAGAAGTACCGGGAATGAAAGATAATAAATATTATGAAAGTTTACACAAAAAATTAGCCGAAAAATATAAAGGTCAAACGATTACCGTTGATAAAATGGGTGGCATTGAATGCGGAAAATGCCATTACTAAAAACTTATTTTAGGTAAAACAGAAAAAGTAACAAAGGGGTTTAAATAAAACAAATTGAAAAAATGTGAATTTTAATTAACAAATTTTCAAATTTCAAATTAATAAAATATGGCAACTAAAAAATACTGGAAAGGATTAGAAGAGCTCAAAAACAGTCCGGAGTTTGTTAAAAATGCAAATAATGAATTTGCAGAACAAGTTAGTGTGGAAGCGTTTTTAGGCGACAATAATCTTGCTGTAAATACCGGTACTGACAGAAGAGATTTTTTAAAATTTTTAGGATTCAGTCTTGTGGCAGCATCTTTAGCTGCCTGCGAAACACCAGTTAATACAGCAATTCCTTACGTAGTCAAACCCGAAGAAATTACTCCTGGCGTTGCTAACTGGTATGCATCTACTTATTTTGATGGTAGGGATTACGCTTCTATATTAGTCAAGACCAGAGAAGGAAGACCTATTAAAATTTCCGGAAACCCTATTTCAAAAGTAACAAATGGCGCTACAAACGCCCGTATTCAAGCTTCCGTACTTTCATTATACGATTCATCCCGTTTACAAGGTCCTACAATAAATGGTAAGGCAGATACCTGGTCGAATGTGGATAAAGAAATTGCTCAAAAATTGGCAGCTATCACCAATAAAGCTGGAAGTATTCGTATTTTGTCCTCTACAGTAATTAGCCCTTCTACAAAGTCTGTAATAGCTGATTTTACTGCTAAATACCCATCAACAAAACACATTACATACGATGCTATTTCTTATGCCGGAATTACAAATGCCAATGCTAAAGTTTTTGGACAAGCAATAATTCCTTCTTATAAATTTGAAAATGCGCAAGTAATTGTAAGTATTGGTGCCGACTTCCTTGTTAACTGGATTGAAAATTTTTCTATGCCATATGCAAAAAACAGGAAAGTGAGTAAGGACAAAAAAGAAATGTCAAAGCACTATCAATTTGAATCCAACCTTTCATTATCTGGAGCAAACGCAGATGAACGCATACCTGTTAAGGTTTCTGAACATGGTAAAGTTGCAGTAAATTTATACAATGAAATTGCAAGGCTTGCTGGCATTCAATCTATACCATCCACTAAATTACCCTGCGATGCTATTATTAAAAAAGTAGCTTCCGACTTATATAATAACAAAGGAAAATCATTGGTAGTTTGCGGATCCAACGATACCAATTTGCAATTAATAATAATTGAAATAAATACATTGTTAGGTAGTTATGGAAAAACCATTGACATGGAAACCCCTAATTACTTAAATCAAAGTAATGATAAAGAATTTGCAGACTTAACTTCTGAGATGGAAGCCGGTAAAATTGATGCTATCATAACTTATAATACGAATCCTGTTTATACAGCTCCTGGATCTTTAAAGTTTGCTGAAGCATATAATAAAGTGCCATTAAGGATCTCTTTTGCCGATAGAGCCGACGAAACTGCAGCTTTAGCAAATTATATCTGCCCCGATCATCATTACCTAGAATCATGGAACGACTTTAATCCTAAAAAAGCACATTATAGTTTATCACAACCTACTATCAGACCCTTATTCTCTGCGGTAGATTCCGGAACTAGACAAGCACAGGAAACATTATTAAAATGGTCGGGAAGTAGCGTTGCTTATTATGCTTACATACAAAAAATATGGGCTGACAAGGTGTATCCAATGCAAGGTAAATACATGGTGTTCTCCGAATTTTGGAATAATTCATTGCATGATGGTGCTATTGAAGTTGGAAATGGTTTAGAGGCATTGCCTTCAAATACTAAAGATAAATCTCAACAACCTATTGTAGAAATAAAAGAAGAGAAAAAACTTCCTGAACAAATAAATTTAAAAGAAATTGCCAACAAAATCAATTCCTTAAATAGTTCTGAAATTGAATTAGCGCTCTATGAAAAAGTAGGAATGGGTAATGGTATCCAGGCAAATAACCCTTGGTTACAGGAATTGCCAGATCCTATCTCAAAAATTACTTGGGATAATTATGTAACAATGTCGCCTGTTGAAATGAAGCAAAGGGGATATAAATTGATGGAACGTCAGGATAGGGAAGCTAGCGTAGTTAGTATTACTGTAAATGGTACCTCAATTGAATTACCTGTTATTCCGCAACCTGGACAAGCCCTTGGAACTATTGGTATTGCTGTAGGATATGGAAGAGAAAAAGCTGGGAAATTAAGTTTGCAAACTGGAACAATAATAGGTAAAAATGCATTCCCTTTTATTAGTATGCTTGATGGAACATTTAATTACAGCGCTTTTGATGTAAAAATTGAAAATACAAATAAAACAACTGAAATAGCAGGAACTCAAGTTCACCATACCTTAATGGCTCGTGAAATTGTGAAAGAAACTACTTTAGAAAAATATTTAAAAGACCCTAAATCTGGTAATAAAGATGAAATGCTTATTACGCATGCTGGTCCTAAAAAGGCCGCAACAATTGATTTATGGGATGAACATGAAAAGTTGGGACATAAATGGGGGATGACCATTGATTTAAACTCTTGTATCGGTTGTGGTTCATGCGTTATTGCTTGTGGTGCCGAAAATAACGTTGCTGTTGTTGGTAAAGACCAAGTTATGAAAACCCGCGAAATGCAATGGATACGTATCGACCGATATTATAGCAGCGATATGAATAAAGATATTGCAAGTGAAGTAGGTGAAGGAGCTATTGATATGTACCTGGATATGGAAAACCCTTCTACTGCAAATCCAAAAGTAGTGTTTCAGCCAATGATGTGTCAGCATTGTAGCCACGCTCCTTGCGAAACAGTTTGCCCTGTATTGGCTACCAACCATAGTTCCGACGGGTTAAATCATATGACTTATAATCGCTGTGTTGGAACCCGCTACTGCGCTAATAACTGCCCATATAAAGTAAGGCGTTTCAACTGGTTTAATTATAACGAAAACAAAGATTTTACTTTTAACCCTTCACAGGATGATTTAGGACGCATGGTGTTAAACCCAGATGTAGTAGTTCGTTCACGTGGGGTTATGGAAAAATGTTCCATGTGTGTGCAACGCATTCAAAAAGGAAAATTAGATGCAAAAACTGCTGAACGTAAATTAGTGGATGGTGATATAAATACAGCTTGCGCAGAAGCTTGTCCTGCAAATGCTATTTTATTCGGTGATGTGAATGACCCTAGCAGCGAAATAAGCTTATTAAGAAAAAGAGAAGAGAATGAACGTAATTATTTTATTTTGGAAGAATTGGGTGTTAAACCTTCCGTTTCTTATTTAACCAAAGTAAGAAATTGTGATGAAACAATTGAGGAGGGGAAAAGCAATAAAAAAAATTCAGAAACTATTGAAGCATAATTATTTAATTTGAATGCTCATTGAGTTAAAACTTCAATTTGCGAAAATAAAAAATTGTGCAAAAAAACTATCAAATTATCAAATTATCAAATTAATATAATATGCAGCACGAATCAGAAATTAGAACGCCCTTAATCCTTGGCAATAAATCATATCATCAGATTTCTGAAGATATTGCAAGGCCTATTGAGGGTAAATCTACTAAGCTTTGGTATATTTTACTTACAATATCCGCCATACTTTTTTTATGGGGTATTGCCTGTTTATCCTACACAATTGGAGTTGGAATTGGTGTTTGGGGTTCTAATAATGGCGTTGCTTGGGCTTGGGACATTACAAACTTTGTATGGTGGATCGGTATCGGCCACGCAGGTACCCTAATATCTGCCGTATTATTATTGTTCCGTCAGAAATGGAGAATGGGAATTAACAGATCTGCCGAGGCAATGACAATTTTTGCTGTTATGTGTGCCGCTATTTTTGTTACCTTACATACTGGGAGGCCTTGGCTCGACTATTGGTTGTTTCCTTTGCCTAACCAATTCGGATCTTTATGGATAAACTTTAACTCCCCTCTTGTTTGGGACGTATTTGCTGTATCTACCTACTTCTCTGTATCATTGGTGTTTTGGTATACGGGTCTAATTCCCGATTTTGCTATGATTCGTGATAGAGCAGTAAAGCCTACTTTCAAAAAAATATATAGCATATTAAGTTTTGGTTGGGGGGGCGGAGCGCGTCACTGGAGCCGTTTCGAGGAAGTTTCTTTGGTACTTGCTGGTTTATCTACCCCACTCGTATTTTCTGTTCACTCAATTGTATCCATGGACTTTGCAACATCCGTAGTACCGGGTTGGCATACAACTATCTTTCCTCCTTATTTTGTTGCTGGTGCTATTTTTTCTGGCTTCGCCATGGTGCTCACACTGCTTTTGATAATGCGTAAAGTATATCGCTTGGAAAATTACATTACAATTAAACATGTCGAATATATGAATATTGTTATCATTGTTACAGGTTCAATTGTTGGTGTGGCATATTTAACAGAGCTTTTTATTTCTTGGTATTCTGGGGTTGAATATGAACAATATGCTTTCCTTAATCGTGCTACCGGACCATATTGGTGGGCATATGCAGCAATGATGACTTGTAATGTTATTTCCCCGCAATTATTTTGGTTCAAAAAATTACGTACCAGCTTAACATTTACATTTATTATGTCCATTATTGTGAACATAGGTATGTGGTTCGAACGATTTGTTATCATTGTCCCTACACTATGCCGTACATACCTGCCTTCTTCTTGGAACATGTACCATCCAACTTTTGTAGACATAGGTATTTTTTCAGGTACAATAGGCATGTTTTTTACTTTCTTTTTATTATTTACTAGATATTTCCCTGTTATTGCACAAGCAGAATTAAAATCTATTATGAAATCATCGGGACAAGAACATAAAGATAAAAGAGCACATTAATTGAGATTCCATAGCCTTGCAAGGTAAAAGGGATTTTTAAAAAATATACAAAAGAATAATATTAATAGAATTTAAATAAATTAACCAACTCAGCTATTCTCTCCGTTTTGGAGAGATTACGAAAGAGGCAAAGGAGGTAAAATGAGCAAAATAGCAATACATGCAATTTATGACGATGAAGAGCCATTAATGGAAACGGCTAAGGAGCTTCGTACAAAAGGGATAAAAGTTAAAGAGGTGTTCTCACCATTTCCTATTCACGGTATTGACGCTCTTATTGGTGTTCCTCGAACACGCATTGCAATTTGCGCCTTTATTTATGGTATCACTGGCATGTCATTAGGCACATTAATGATGTGGTACATGAATATTCATGATTGGCCTACCGACATTGGAGGTAAACCAAGCTTTGCATATTACATGAACGTTCCTGCATTTATACCCATCACCTTCGAATGCACCGTGTTTTGCGCCGCTCATGGTATGGTAATTACTCATTTTTTAAGAAGTTGGTTAATTCCAGGAGCCAAAGCGAAAAATCCAGACCCAAGAACCACGGATGATAAATTTTTGATGATTGTTGAAACAAATGAGCAAGATAAAAACAGCATCGAAACTTTATTGAAAAATGGTGGCGCAACTGAAATTTCTTTTAAATAATTATTAAAAGCAATAAGTGCAAATTATTTAAACAAAAATTAATTAATTAAACTTATTCAAAATAAATAATAAAAATGGATAAAAAAGCAAAAAAAATTATTTCCTTCTTAACGCTTTTAAGCTGTCTAACAATAGTTTTTACATCTTGCGAAAAGCATAACCCTAATAGCCCTGGTGTTGAGTTTATGCCTGATATGTACCGATCTCCTTCATTGGAAGGCAATATGGGATATACCTCAATTAGTAATGGAAATTTGATGCAAGGCAACAAATCACCTGTTGTAGGAACAATTGCAAGAGGTTTTATGCCATATATTTATGGAAATGATACAGCAGGTTATGGTATGGCAGGTCGCAACTTACATAACCCCTTTGAAAAAAATGAAATTAATTTAAAAGCAGGGGAAGAACTTTTTGGTATTTTTTGCGTGGAATGTCATGGGAGTGCAGGACTTGGAGATGGTCTTGTAGGAATCAAATTACCTGGAGCACCTCCTTCATATACAAGCGCAGCTTTAAAAAATCTGCCTGAAGGAAAAATTTTTCATACAATAACTTATGGGAAAGGCTTGATGGGCTCACACGCGTCGCAGCTTACCCAAGAAGAACGCTGGAAATTAGTGCTCTATGTGCAAAAATTGCAAAACCAATAAAAAACTTGTAAATGAAACTTATAAGTATATATTTTTTGGCTTTAAGGAAATAATAATTTAAAAATAAATTAGAGATATTTTTGAGAAATAAAAGATTAAATGGAAAAAAACATGAATAATTTGAACTATATATTTACTAAAAAAACCAAAAATATTACTTTTGGACTAATGGCTATAGGTATAATTAGCATCGTTGCTGGGTTTATTACCGATCACGCTCCTGAAGGTGTTAGCCATGATGATTATCACAAAACACGTTTTTGGGCAAATCTACTTGTTAATGGCTGGTTTTTTATGGGTATCGCTTTATTAGCTACTTTTTTTATGGCAGTGCAGTATGCAGCCGAAGTAGCTTGGTCTGTTGCTGTAAAAAGAGTTTATGAAGCTATTTCCAGTTTCTTGCCTATTGGTGCATTAATTATGTTTTTAATTCTTCTTGCAGGACAATTTCATTTGCACCACCTTTATCATTGGATGGATCCTGAAATTTATGTGAAAACTTTGGCGGATGGAACACCTAATCCTAAGTACGATGCTGTAATTACTGGCAAAGGCGCTTACTTTACTCCTTGGTTCTTTTGGTTAAGAGCCATCGTTTATATGGTTGTTTGGATTATTTTCCAAAAAGGGTTCATTAAAAGATCTATAGAACAGGATTTAATTGGTGGTACTGCAATTCATTATAAAAACATCTCTAAAGCTGCTGTTTTCTTGGTGTTTTTTGCTGTTACCTCTTCTACATCGGCTTGGGATTGGATGATGTCAATAGATACTCATTGGTTTAGTACCATGTATGGTTGGTACGCATTTGCTGGTAACTGGATTTCTGCTATGGTTGTAATTATGCTAATGGTATTATTTTTAAAACGCAATGGCTATTTGGAACAGGTAAACGAAAACCATATTCATGATATAGGTAAGTGGATGTTTGCTGTTAGTTTCTTGTGGAGTTATTTATGGTTCTGCCAATTCATGTTAATTTGGTATACAAACATACCGGAAGAAATAATTTATTTTCAAGATCGCCTTCATAATTATGGATACATGGGATTAATGTGGACGGTATTTTTTATGAACTTTGCTTTTCCAATGATAATGCTAATGAGTCGTGACTCAAAACGCAACTATTTTTTCCTATTATCTGTAGGGTTAATCATTCTTGTTGGGCATTGGTTGGATGTATTTATGATGGTTATGCCAGGTACTGTTCATGGAAACTGGCATTTGGGATGGCTAGAAATTGGCATGGCATTAGGTTTTGTTGGTTTAATGTTATATGTAATTCATAGCGCATTGGCAAAATCACCATTAATGGTTAAAAATCACCCTTATTTAGAAGAAAGTATTCATCACCATGTTTAATTTAAAATGCTTTCTATTATGTATTAATCAATAGATGATAGAGAGATAATAAAAATAATAAAAAACAATAAGAATTAATATTAAGGATATAACAGTAATAATGTAATTAATCCAAACTACGAATCCAAAGTCTAAAAATAGAATGTGATTTAGGAGTCAGAAATAATAAACTAGAATATGATAAAATTTTTAATTTACGTTGCCATCATTTTAGCAGTTTTTGCAATAGGCTACTTAGTAAGAGTATTTGAGCTCGCTTCTATTTTAAAGGGCGATAGCCCGCATAAAGTTACGGATAAGGATAATAAATTCATGTCAAAAATAATGATGTTGTTTTTGGTGGTATTCTTTGTATTTGCAATTTGGAATTTAAAGGTTTATGGACCACTTTTGCTCCCTGACTCAGCATCGGTGCATGGTGCAGAATTAGATTGGTTGTTTAATTTTAATATGATCATATTGTTTGTTGTATTTGTAATTACACATATCGCATTGTTTTACTTTGCCTATAAATATTATGGAAGAAAAGAAAATACGGCTACGTACTTTACGCATAGTAATAAACTAGAAATGATTTGGACAATAATTCCTGCAATTATACTTACCTTTATTATTATTTATGGTTTGCAGGCATGGACAACTATTACAGCTCCTGCATCTAAAGACGCTATCGTAATGCAGCTTTATTCTAAACAATTCGACTGGACAGCTCGTTATGCTGGTAAAGACAATGAATTGGGAGCATCTAATTATAAACTTATTACCGATCAAAATGCTTTAGGAATGGATTCTACCGATACTAAGGGTAAAGATGATATTATTGTTCGCAATGAATTTCATATTCCTGTTAATAAAGAAATAGAATTCAAATTGAATGCCCGTGAAGTAATACACAGTGCTTATTTACCTCATTTTAAAGCTCAAATGAACTGCGTGCCAGGGATGACTACCATGATGCATTTTACTCCTACTATTACTACTGCTGAAATGCGTAAAAAGCCTTATGTAATTAATTTAATGAAAGGGATAAATGCTGTAAGAGAAAAAAGAGGGGAAAAGCCTGAAGAGTTTAATTATATCTTATTGTGTAATAAAATATGTGGTAATAGCCATTATAATATGCAAATGACAGTGGTTGTAGAATCAGAAACTGAATACAATGAATGGTTAAAAAGTAAAAAAACATATTTTAAAAATTAACAAACAAAATTTTCAATTTTAAAATAGACTGCAATAATCTTAAAATTAAAAAATTATCAAAATAATAAAAGATGGAGAATCACGATCAACAAGCTCAATCAAACCATGGTCACCTAGAAGAACATCATCATGAAGAATCATTTGTGACCAAATATATTTTTAGTAAAGATCATAAAATGATTTCTCGCCAGTTTTTAATAACAGCTGTAATTATGGCTTTTATTGCAATGGTTATGTCTTTTATGTTCCGTTTGCAATTAGCTTGGCCTGGTGAAAAATTTTGGATCCTCAATTTTTTATTAGGAGATAAATGGGCCCCTGAGGGTGTGCTCGAGCCTGGCATGTACATGCAACTTGTTACTATTCACGGTACAATTATGGTTTTTATGGTTTTAACTGGAGGGCTGAGTGGTACATTTAGCAACCTGTTAATACCTTACCAAATTGGAGCACGCGACATGGCTTCAGGATTTTTAAACATGTTATCCTATTGGTTTTTCTTTTTGTCTAGCGCCGTTATGTTGGCTGGCTTTTTTGTTGAAACGGGAGCCGCATCAGGAGGCTGGACGGTATATCCTCCTCTTAGTGCTTTGCCGCAAGCAATGGATGGATCAAAACTTGGAATGACATTGTGGTTGGTTTCTATGAGTTTATTCATTATATCCGCATTATTAGGCGGATTAAATTACATAGTTACCGTATTAAACCTGCGCACAAAAGGAATGACAATGACCCGTTTACCATTAACAATATGGGCGTTTTTATTAACAGCTGTGCTTGGTGTACTATCCTTTCCTGTTTTGTTTTCAGCAGCTTTGTTATTAATATTTGATAGAAGTTTTGGCACATCCTTTTATTTGTCAGACATTTATATTGGTGGGCAAGCGCTTGAACAAACTGGCGGAAGTCCCATCCTATATGAACATTTGTTTTGGTTCTTAGGACATCCTGAAGTATACATCATCATTTTACCAGCTTTGGGTATCACTTCAGAAATTATTGCTGTAAATTCCCGAAAACCAATTTTTGGTTATCGTGCTATGATTGGTTCCATTTTAGCAATAGCTTTCTTATCCTTTATTGTTTGGGGACACCACATGTTTATTACTGGAATGAACCCTTTCCTAGGCTCCGTCTTCGTATTTACTACCCTGTTAATTGCTATCCCTTCTGGAGTAAAAGCATTTAATTATATCACTACATTATGGAAAGGTAATATACAATATACTCCTGCAATGTTGTTTTCAATTGGATTGGTATCTACATTTATCTCTGGTGGATTAACCGGAATAATTCTTGCCGATTCTGCTTTGGATATCCCTTTGCACGACACGCAGTTTGTTACTGCTCACTTTCATATTGTAATGGGTGTTTCTGCTATATTAGGTATGTTGGCAGGAGTTTATCATTGGTTTCCTAAGTTATTCTTGCGCCACATGAATAAAAAGTTAGGGTACATACATTTTTGGGGTACCTTCATTTCTGCTTATGGTGTATTTTTTCCAATGCACTTTTTGGGCTTAGCTGGATTACCTCGTAGGTATTATTCTTTTACTGCATTCCCAATGTTTGATAACCTGGTTGATATAAATATATTTATTACCACCTTTGCTATGTTGGCTGCATTTGTGCAAATAATTTTTATGTTTAATTTTATCTATTCTATTTTCCGTGGACCTAAATCAGAACAAAACCCATGGAATTCAAATACTTTAGAATGGACAACTCCTATGGAAAATACACACGGTAATTGGCCAGGTAAATTGCCTGTAGTGCATCGTTGGCCATATGATTATAGTAAACCAGGAAAGGCCCATGATTTTGTGCCGCAAACGGTTCCTTTAGAAGAAGGAGAAGTGGATGGCGGCGGTCATTAATTTATAAAACCACCGCAACCAAAATTATTTTAAAAAATCCCTGAACAAAAATTAGTTCAGGGATTTTTTTTAGAACCTTATATCAAATATATTTATTAAGTAGTCCAATTTAAATTTGACAAAATATAATCAAATGAGAGAGTTTTTTTATTCTATTCTCTGTAAATCATTTAACCGCTTTGGATGTTGAAAAGGATAAATTGGTTTTACCCCTTTTGCTGTTAGGGGTTTTTCGTTTTTTGTAAACAAACCTAATCTGGTTTTATCTTGGAAATAAAGATTAACACTTTGGTAGTGTAAATGTATTCGAAAAATTACTTCTTGAATGACTTGCCCGAACTTTTTTTAAAAGCGTCAACCAGCTTTTCGTCTTTTTTAACATTGCTTTTTCTAGCTGCTTTTATTTTAGAACCAAAATGACGTTGAGTATATTTTACTAAAGTAATATATTTGAATTCTTTATTAAATTTATTATTTAACCAGTCTTGCAGCTCTATGTAGCCTCTAAGTTCATTTTTAGGGTCATTTAATTTTTTCTCTATAGTTTTATGTTCTTCAGCATTAATTAAACTTTTTTTAAAGCCAATTCGACCGTGTACTAATAATGGAGCTAATCCACCAGCAATATACATCCTGCGCCATTTATTTATACTATTATGGTTAATGCCAGTGATATCTGATAAATCTCGCTTAGAAATACCTGTTTTTTCGTGTTTTTTTAATTCTATTAATACACGCATGCGCTTTGATACGATCTCGCCTTTTTTACGCTGTAAGGCTTTCAGGTCCTTAATACTTTCTTTAATTCTTATTTGTATTGGTTTTGCCATAATTATAATTATTAGATAATTCAAAAATAATTAATAAAACCTAAATAAAAAATTTTGGACTATATATTATTTATAATTGGTATTACTTTCCAAATACCAAATTCGATATTTGGAAAAATCTTAGTTTTATAGGGCTTTTTGAAAAAAATAAATACTATAAAAAAGTTGCGTGCTCTATAATTGGGACCAATAAATCCTCTCCAACTCAAAGAAGACGATTTAGGAGGTAATTCAAAATTAGAAAAAATCAATCAAATAAATTAATTTTGTCAAAACATGTCCGATTTATTAGGGGCTACAAAAAAATTACTTCGTCAATTCTGTGCCATTTATTTCTTAAGAATGCCTTTTTTAATAAATTAATTCAATTATTTATAACAATAACCAAACACTTATATCTAATTTTGTGCGCGGAATTAATCCACTTTATTTGTCATTAAAAATAAATTTCAGAAATATTCATCTACAACAAAATATAAATAGTCTAAATTATTAGTTAAAATACAATTGTTAACAGAATATTTGGTAAAATTGTACTTTGAAAATTATTTTTTAAAAATTGCTTACAGAAAATCTAAATAAAATAGAAAACACAATTACTTTAAGTAGTAAATTAAAGGATTATGTTCAATTTATTAAGTTGCGCTTAGCTTCTTTAGTTGTATTGTCTGCAGCTATTGGCTTTGTTATAGCTTCCGATAAAGTAGATTGGGCTAAGATGTGTTTACTTGTTATAGGAGGCTTTTTAGTTACTGGCGCTTCCAACGGATTTAATCAGATTATTGAAAAAGATCTTGATAAATTAATGGATCGCACTAAAAACAGACCATTGCCAAATGGGCGCATGGGTGTTAATGAATCCTTCCTCTTGGCATCTTTAATGGGCGTTAGTGGAATAATAATACTATGGGTATTTATGAATCCTTTGAGTGGCATCTTGGGAGCACTAGCTTTGGTTTTATACACAGCTTTATATACACCATTGAAACAAGTTACACCATTTGCTGTTTTCGTAGGAGCTTTCCCTGGCGCTATACCTCCATTATTAGGTTGTGTTGCTAGCAGTTCAGGCTTTGGTGAAATTACATTTGAAGCATGGATTTTATTTGCAGTGCAGTTTATTTGGCAATTCCCTCATTTTTGGGCAATAGCATGGGTGTTAGACGAAGATTATAAAAAAGCAGGATTTATGATGTTGCCCTCTTTGGGGGGTAGAAATAAAAGCAGTGCCTTTCAAGTGCTTGTTTATACACTGTTTTTAGTTCCAATTTCTTTATTCCCCGTGTTATTTGGTATGTCGGGGATTGTTTCTGCCATTGTAATTACTATTTGCGGCGCTTTGTTTGCTTATCAAGCATATATATTATATCAAGAATGTTCGGTGGCAGCAGCGCGTAAGTTAATGTTTGGTTCATTTATTTATTTACCGATAGTGCAGTTGGCAGTAATGATTGGCAAGTAATAATTTTATTTTTTTTGAAACAAATAATAAAATAGGATTCCTTTTTTTAACAAATATTAATAAGCCATATGGATACATTATCTATTAAAGAAGAAGAACAAATTGTCAGAGGGAAAGTTGCAATTCCATTGCTTTGGATTTCTATTGTAGCAATGATAATGATTTTTGCATCCTTAACAAGTGCTTATGTAGTTAGTCGTGGAAAGGGCGGCTGGCTGCAATTTGAATTGCCTCAATTCTTTTATTTTAGTACTGCTATTATTTTGATTAGCAGTATTACCATGAATTGGACACTTTCTTCGGCTAAGAAAAATAATTTTAAGAATATAAAAATAGGAGCAATTTTAACCTTTTTGCTCGGATTCGCTTTTATAATATGCCAGTTTAAAGCTTGGGGAGATTTGGTGGATCAAAAAGTTTTTTTTGCTGGCAAAAGTAGTAACGGATCAGGTTCTTATTTATATGCTTTAACAGGGGTGCACCTTGCGCATTTTATATTTGGAATAGCCTCATTAGCTGTAGTTTCAAGGAATTCAATTCGCAATAAATACAATGCTGAAAACCTCATGGGTATAAGACTTTGTTCTATCTTTTGGCACTTTTTAGATGTTTTGTGGGTTTATTTATTTTTATTTTTATTATTTGTTCGTTGAAATTTCAAAGAATTTGTGGATATTAGTGCTCGAAAAAATAATGATACCAGGATAACATTGGCAGACAAGCTGCTGAAATACTTAAATTAAATAATAATTTTTTATATTTTTATAGTTAGTAAATTAAATAATTTTAAATTATGTCACATCACGCAGTTGCAGAAAAAGATTCAGGATCCGCTTGGGATGGCGGAAAATCACCCTTTGGCGTTAGTTATGGAAAACTATTTATGTGGTTTTTCCTCGTTTCCGATGCATTAACATTTTCAGGATTATTATGCGCATACGGTTTCATGCGTCATAAGCATCCCGAAGTATGGCCTAATCCAGGCGACGTTTTTACTCACTTCCCTTTTTATGAAGGGCATATCCCTTTAGCTTATGTAGGCTTAATGACACTTATTCTTATCATGAGCTCCGTTACTATGGTATTAGCTGTGGAAGCTGGGCATCGTAATGATAAAAAGAAAGTTACATATTGGCTTTTCTTAACCATTATTGGTGGAGCAATGTTCGTTGGTTCACAAGCTTGGGAATGGTATCATTTTATTGTGGGTACCGATCATGGCGCTATACGCAGTGTATTTGAAAACGGTCAATGGGTGGATAAAACAATATATGGTGCGAACATGACAGTGAATGAATATGGACTACCTGTATTTGCAAATTTCTTTTTCTTTATTACAGGTTTTCACGGCTTTCACGTATTTAGTGGGGTAATCATAAATATTGTTATTTTTATCAATGTTATAAAAGGAACTTACGAAAAAAGAGGGCATTACGAAATGATTGAAAAAACTGGACTTTATTGGCATTTTGTAGATTTAGTTTGGGTATTCGTATTTACATTTTTCTATTTATTATAAGCAATTTAGTCATTTATATTAGACTTCTAAAATTTATATATTTATAATTTTAATACCATTTATTATGTCAGAATTTCACGATGATTACCCTCAATATGAGCTAATGGCTCATCATAGCGAAGAAGAAGGAAAAACAAAACGTAGAACACTATGGAATGTTTTTTGGATCATGTTAATAGTTACAATAATAGAACTTGTGATAGGTACTTATGCTAACAGCTTAGGATTACTTGCGCCGGACAGAACCTCTTCATTTCTTCTTAAGGTTATTTTTGTTGGCTTAACAATTGGTAAAGCATTTTTTATTGTATTTAGCTTTATGCATTTAGGGCATGAGAAAAAAGTTTTAAAATATTCAATTCTTGCTCCCTACATAATTTTTATTTTATACCTTATATTTATTTGTATTGCGGAGTCTATCTATGCTGGTATTTATAAGCAAAAAATGGATGTACTTATAGTAAAACAGAAAATAGAACTGAATGAAGCTGCCGCTTCTGGTCATCATGGTGCTGAAGAAAAACATGAAAGCCCTACTCAGGAGATTAAAGAGGTACATCATTAGTATAAAATATATTTATAATAAATAGTGTTTTAGAATTATTAATGCATTTTTTTCTTTCTTAACAATATGTTTTTAAAATAATAATTGTGAAAAAAAAATTATTGATTCTTTTCCTTCTTCTATCCTTCCCGTCTATATTTTATGTAATACTTACAACAGGGAAACATGATTTTATTCATTTGCCTTTTTATGGTGAAAAAGAATTAGCAGCAAATGGGAAAGATACTCTTTACCACGCCATTCCTTCATTCCAGTTTATTAACCAAGATGGAGACTCCATTACTGACAAAACATATGACGGGAAAATTTATGTAGTAGATTATTTTTTCTCTACATGTAAATCTATCTGTCCAAAAATGGCATCTGAATTAATTCGGGTACAAAAAAAGTTTTCCTATACAAATGGTCTTGTTCAAATATTATCACATACTGTTAACCCTGAAAACGACTCAGTTCCTGTATTAAAAGCATATGCAAACATGGTTCATGCAGATGCTAAAATGTGGAATTTTGTTACAGGGGAGAAAAAAAAATTATACGACATTGCTCGTAATGGATATTTGCTAAATGCGCTAGAAGGGGATGGGGGAGCCGATGATTTTATCCATAGTGAATTGTTTATTTTAATAGATAAAGAAAAACATATCCGTGGTATCTATGATGGAACCAAAATTAAGGAAGTGAGTAATTTAATAGATGATATAAAAGTATTAATTGCCGAATATTTTATAAAAGAAAAGCCAAAAAGGACTTAGCAAATTTGCAATTGCAATGCAAAAGTATCTGTTATAAAAAATGGTAATTTAAAAATATGGCTTTAAGTCCAAATTAGAAATTTAAATTCAATTTTTTTATTAATAAATAACATGCAATGAATGATAAATTAGTATTTAGATTAGTAATGACTGTTTCAATTATAGTATTTGTTGCTGTTATAATTCTCAATAGAAAAATACTGCCTGTGCCAGAAACTATACCCTCTTTTGTTTTCAAGCTACCTAAATTAAATGCCTTGCTTAATGGAACATGCAGCTTATTGCTTTTATTGTCATTATACATGATTAAACAAAAAAATATAGCAGTGCATAAAAAATTAAACACCATTGCTTTTGTTTTATCAGCTGTTTTTCTTTTATCCTATATTGTGTATCATTGGATGTCCAAAGAAGCTACATTCCCTTTAGAAAGCCCTCTTAGAATACCTTATTTAGTAATATTGTTTAGCCATATCATTTTAGCTGCAATTGTATTACCTTTGGTTTTATTGTCTTTTTATTACGGATATAAAACGCAACTTCCTAATGGACAAACGTATATTCATCGTCATAAGAAACTTGTGCGTTGGAGTTTTCCTATTTGGCTGTACGTTACAATTACTGGTGTAATAGTATATTTAATGATTTCACCATATTATATATTTTAAATGACGGCTAATTTTTTATTAAAAAATAATCAAAGATGATTTTTAAAAAAAACAATAATAAATTTTGTCGAATTAATAAAAACAAAGGAAAGTATATTTACAATATGTGCTCTGTTGTTTTTAGTGGAATTGCTAAACAAAAATTGTTTGTTTTATCAATTGTTTTATTTATTAATAATACTAGTTTATTTGCTCAATGCGCTATGTGTAAATCCTCAGTGGAAAGTAATTTAAAAAATGGTGGAAATATTGGCGCTGGCTTAAATACAGGAATTCTTTATTTAATGGCAATTCCATACCTGATTTTAATGATTGGCGTTTATTCTTTTTTCAAAAAACCAATTGATGCTAAAATTAAAGTTTGGCGAAATAAGTTTTCCCCAATAAAAAGATAAATATTCTGCACTATTCTTTGCTAACTTTTTTTGCGAAATGATTTTTTTTAATTTTCCTGTAATTGCTCATTTTTTTTAATAATTTAGCAATTCATTAGTTTGTTCTCTTCATTATTTCACTTTATAACAAACCATTTTATTTAATAAGGATGAAAAAAACACAATCTATTATTGCCATAGCATTATTTATCACTTTATTTTCATGCGAAAAACCTGCTGGCGAAGGTGGTAACTCCTCTGTAAAAGGAAATGTGTGGGTTGAAAAATGGAATGGCTTATTTACTGTTTTAACCAATGAAGGGCCTGGCTTAAATGTTGATGTATTTATAATTTACGGTGACGAAACTAGTTATGGAGATAAAATTTCTACAGGACCCGACGGCACATTTGAGTTCAAATATCTCCGACCTGGGAAGTATAAAATTTATGTCTACTCAAAAACTACTACGGCAGTAAATGCAAATGCAAAAGAAGCTGTTTCTTTAGATGTAGAAATTTCTAAGAAAAAAGAAAAAATTGATATCGGGCAAATTACCGTTAAAATATAATAGATTTTAATTGCTTTTATTTAAAGTTTTTACATGAAATTTAAAAAGAAGTTGTTAGTTCGCTTGTCTTTCTAACAATAAAATTCTAAAAATACTTCATAGGGAAATCTAGTTTATTAATTCAGAATTTATATAAATGAAACTAATAGCCATATTTGTTTTTGCATTTTTAAGCTTTCCCTTTGTTAGTAAGGCTCAAAGCAAAAAAACAATTAAAAAATTAAATATAAAGTCAACGACTATTACAATAGTGGAAACAGTTGATGATAAAGAGAAAACCCGAACAGATGCTTACCAGAAATTTAATAAAGCTGGTCAAACAATTGAAGACTTCGAATATAATAAAGATGCTACTTTTAAGAAAAAAGAATTCAAAAAATACAATAAAAATGATGACCTGATAGAAGAAATTGTTTTTGATGAAAAAGGTGTTTTTAAAAAGAAAACTACCATAGAATATAATTCTAATAAAGATAAAATAGCAGAATGCCTTTTGGATATTAACGACAAATTAATTGAAAAAATAGTGTGCCTCTATAATACTAATGGAGATAAAATTGTAGAACAAACTACCGATAGCAAAGGTAAAGTAACCAAGAAATCTATTTATACCTATGATAAAAACGGTTTGAAAATTGAAAAGAAAACAACAGACTCTAATGGTATCGTGGTGTCTGTAAAAAAATATTCCTACGGATATTAAATGTGGAAAAACTGAATGCCATATTAGCTGAATTCTCTTCCATTTCTTTAAAAGAAATGGAAAATGTAAAGTTAATGGACAGAAAAGATACAAAATATGTGTTTAAGTTTCAACAATTACCCGAATATCTGGAGCAATTAAAAAATGATTATAGTATATTGGTAGTGGAAACAAATAGAGTAAGTCGTTACGAATCCCTTTATTTCGACACAAAAAAATTCGACTTATACCATAGTCACCATAGGGGAAAGCCAAACAGATTTAAAATTAGATTTAGGAAATATGTAGCGTCTAACCTTAATTTTTTTGAAATTAAATTTAAAAACAATAAAGGTAGAACCATTAAAAGTCGTGTTAAACAAAAAGAAATAGATGGTTTTATAACAGATAAAGCAGAAGTTTTATTAAAAGAAAAAACACCCTTGTTTCCAAATGAATTAGAAGCTAAGCTTTGGGTAAATTATTCTCGTATTACATTTGTAAATAAGAATTTCCCCGAACGCGTTACCATAGATATTGATTTAAGCTTTAAAAAAGACGAGGAATATAAAACTATTCCTAATTTAGTAATTGCCGAGGTTAAACAAGATAAAGCAGCGGTATCCGTATTTATTAAGTTAATGAAAAAAAATCATGTGCGTGCGGGCTCTATTAGTAAGTATTGTTTTGGGGTAATAAACTTATTTAATAAAATAAAACACAATAATTTTAAACCAAATTTAAATTTAATTAAAAAAAAACTTACTGCTAAATATTAAATATTATGATTTTACTTCAGGTTGCTAATGAAGAGTTTGTTAATAAAGGGTTTGAGTTGTTCGACAAATTAACTGCTAGGTTTTTTATACGCTTAGGAATAGATTTATTAGCGGCATTTGTTCTTGTGCGTTTAATTTATTTTAGGAGGTATAAATCGAGTGAAAACTTTTTTACTTTTTTTATTTTCAACATAATTATTTTTATGATAACCTTTATACTCAACAAGTCTGACATGAGTATGGGTGCTGCATTTGGCTTATTTGCTGTCTTTTCTATGTTGCGTTATCGTACCGAGGGGATTTCTACCAAAGACATGACTTACCTTTTTTTATCCATTGCAATAGGCTTAATTACAGCTTTAAGCAAAGGCACCTGGTTTGAATTGCTACTAATAAATTTCATTATTTTATTTTTCACCTATTTGCTCGAAAGTTCCTTCCTTATTAAAAAGGAAGAGACGAAAATTATTCAATATGAAAATATTGAAATGATTCAACCCGAATTTCGTGCGGAGCTCCTTGCCGATTTAGAAAAACGAATGGGTTTGAAAATCCACAGGATCGCCATTGGTAAAATTGATTTTTTGAAGGATACCGCTATCATTAAAGTTTTTTATTACGAAGCAATATAGTAGCAATGGAAAAATCAATTATTAGAAATATAATTAGGAAGCCTCTTCATATTTTTTGTAAATTGGTGTCGGTGATTCTCTTTTCTATTTTTTTATCTCTTTTGAATTATACCGCTTCCTCTTCTTTTGCCCAAGTTACTAATGATGCAGGCTTATGGACAACATTTAATATACAAAAAAAACTTAAAAATAATTTCTCTCTTTTCCTTACAGAAGAATGTCGTTTAAAAGAAAATTTTACTAGACTTAATTTATTTTATAGTGAATTGGGCTTTGCTGTTAAACCTTTTAACGTATTGAAAATTTCATTGGCTTATCGCATGATTGATAAGTTTTTAATAGAGAATACCTTTAGCTACCGGCATAGGATATCTTTAGATGTTTCATTAAAGAAAAAATCAGGAGCGATTGCGCTCTCTTATAGACATCGACTTCAATGTGAAATAAGAAATGTCTATCAAAGTGCAAATGGTAGAATGCCCGAATGGTATTCAAGAAATAAATTTGAATTGAAATATGCTTTAAACAATTCATTAGCCCCTTATATGGCCGCAGAATTTCGATATCAGATCAGTGATCCCAGAAATGTGGAGTCCGATAAATTATTTCACCGTAATCGGTATATAGCTGGAATAGATTATTATAAAAATGAAAATAGCACCATTGGTTTGTACTATTTAATTCAGAACGAATTCAATGTTTCTGCGCCCGAAAAAATATATATATTGGGTTTAGAATATACCATTAGCCTATAGGAGAGGTTTTTGAATAAGCGCCACAGCATAAGCGCAAACCCCTTCTTCGCGACCAACATAACCCATTTTTTCATTGGTAGTAGCTTTAATTCCTATATCTCCTGTTGCTATATTCAATATTGGAGCTAATGTGTTTTTTATAGTTTCTATCACTGGGTTTATTTTTGGGTTTTCTAAAACTAAGGTACAGTCAATATTGCCAATGGTATAATTGTCTTTTTTTAATAATTCCATTACTCTGGCAAGTAATATTTTACTATCCATGCCCTTGAATTCTGCCGATGTATTTGGGAAATGAAATCCGATGTCCCGCAATCCTGCAGCACCAAGCAGCGCATCACATATCGCGTGAATTAAAACGTCGGCATCTGAATGCCCTACGGCACCTTTTTTCGTCTTCAACATTTTGATGCCGCCTAGCCAAAAATCTTTCCCTTCTTCTAATTGGTGAACATCAAAACCGAATCCAATACGTATTTTCATATTTATAATTTGGAAAGTTAGAAAGTTAGAAACTTTAAACTTTGTAACTTTAAACTTATTTATTCTTCGTCATTCTGAGCCTTAAATGCATCAAAATCAAAGGTAAGGCTAAATCTTAAGGTGTTTTCAAGCGGATTGCGCTGCTGTGTAGGAATAAGATAAGCAAAATCTAGTCCAAAGACATTGTATTTTACGCCAGCACCCAATGTGAAATATTGACGATTACCTTTAGTAGGGTGTTCGTAAAAATACCCCATTCTGATAGCAAATAATTTATTATACCAATATTCCATTCCTAAAGAGTAATTAATTTCCCTAAGCTCTTCCTTGGCACCACCTGGTGCATCGTTAAACGAGCCTAAAATACCCTCTGCAATCCCTCTTTTGGGATCCTTACCCGCTAGTATAATAGGGTCGCCATTTGCATCGTAATCTACTCCTTCGGGTTGTCCTGTAATTGGGTTTATTTTCCTTTTGTATATAGGCGGAGTCGGTACCAATAATTTATTAATATCGGCAACAAAGAGGATGCTGTTGTATTCATCAACATTAATTGCCAGGGAGCTACCCAAGCGCATGTTGATAGGGATGAAATCAGAGTTGTTTTTACCACCCCTATCCGAATAGGACATTTTAGCTCCTATGTTGGAAATGTTTAATCCAAACCCAACAACTGCTTTTTTATCTCCTATTTTTACCTTTTCTGTTTTATACATCCCCGAAATATCTACTGCAAAAGAACGCCCCGGGCGGGTTGAAGACCCATCAACAAAGGTGCCCCCAGTTAAATTTGAATTTATATAACGCATGGCTCCCCCTGCCGAAAAATTTTTCCCCAATTTAGTGGCATAAGCTACATCAATAGAAAATTCGTTGGGACGAAATTGACCTGTTGTATTTCCATTAATATCTGTAAAAGTAATATCGCCCAATGAAAAATAACGCAAGGCAACTCCTATGGTACCAGCTTTTTTCATTCTATAATAGCCCGACAAATAGGCCAGGTTGATATCTGGAACAAGTGCTCTTAGCCAGGGGGTATAGGAAACACCTATTCCCATTTGTTTTTCTGCAAATCCAAGTTTGGCAGGGTTCCAGTGTATGGAGTTAATGTCTACTGTTGATGCGCATCCTGCATCCCCCATACCTCCTGCTCTTGAATCAGGAGAAATTAATAAAAAAGGTACGGCTGTAGTGATTGTATTTAGCCTGCTATTTAGTTCCTGCCCAGAAATTTGATTGTAATTAATTTGCGAATACAAGCTATTAAAACTCATGAAAATGAGCAAAAAAAGGATATGGTTTGTTCTGTTTTTTTGTAAATAACGCATTTGATTTTTTTTATTAATTAAATAAAGAAAACAATTAACGGCATAATTCATTAAATAGTATAAATTTTTAAAGTTTTATGAAAAAAAATAATTGTAGCATGGCCATTTATAATTCAATGCGAAAAGCAATGGAAAGCATAAGTTTAAAGGCACAAGTACTTTATTATTGCAGCTAACAAAAAATCTTCATTGATGCATTGACAGAAAAACCGATTAAATTATTTTTTTAAATATAAAGTCTCTTTTACTGCTTTTATTACACGCTCTAAATTAGGCAAGGAAGCTTCTATTAATGTAGGCGCATAGGGCAAGGGAACATCTGCTGCATTTACACGTATTATTGGCGCATCCAAATAATCAAATGCTTCCTTCTGAACTTTAAAAGCTATTTCAGTAGAAATATTACCTAAAGGCCAAGATTCCTCAACAATTACTAATCGATTTGTTTTTTTTACTGATTTTATAATGGTATCATAATCAATTGGCCGAATGGTCCTAAGGTCAACAACTTCAACACTTATACCTTCTTTATTTAATTCAACAGCTGCATTTAGTGCCTGTTTAATTATTTTACCAAATGAAACAATTGTTACATCTGTTCCTTCCCTTTTTATGTCGGCCACCCCAATTGGTATTAGGTATTCTCCTTCTGGTACTTCTCCTTTTTCGCCATACATTTGCTCACTTTCCATAAAAACGATAGGATCGTTATCTCTTATTGCCGATTTTAATAAGCCTTTTGCATCATAAGGGTTGGATGGCACTATTACTTTCAAGCCCGGACAGTTTGCATACCAACTATCAAAAGATTGCGAATGCTGAGAACTTAGCATCCCAGCAGTCCCGGTAGCGCCCCTAAATACAATTGGTACAGAAAATTGCCCACCGCTCATGCTCCTCATTTTAGCTGCGGAATTAATTATTTGGTCTATCGCAACCAAGGAAAAGTTAAATGTCATAAATTCAACTATTGGCCTTAAGCCATTTATGGCAGATCCTATCGCTATTCCTGTAAATCCAAGCTCAGCAATAGGGGTGTCAATCACGCGTTTTTCTCCAAATTCGGCAAGCATGCCCTTGCTTACTTTGTATGCTCCGTTATATTCAGCAACCTCTTCACCCATTAAATACACTTTTTCATCTCGGCGCATTTCCTCACTCATAGCTTCACGCAGAGCCTCTCGAAATTCAATTGTTCTCATTTTTTTATCTTTTATTGAATTGCAAATTTATGAAATTTATCATATAAAACAGTTTTTAACTAATCTTGCTTCCAAAACATTTATTATTCATTAAATTTGCAGCTCTTATTATTTTTAAATTAGCTGTAATCGATGTTTATTTTTAAAGGGTTTTTACGAGCATCTAATATATTTATATAAAAAAGTAAATTGTAAAATTAATTTCTAAATACAATATTTAAATAATTCTATTTTTTTTACATGTTTTTATTATAAAAGTAACCGAAATGTCTCAGATTTATTATCCCAAATTAAGCTTCAAATTAATTAGGGGAATGCTATTGAATGAAATTGTTTTTTCATTATATTTAGATAATTCTAATTAATGTTAAATTTATATTTATTTATATCTCAATAATAAAAATATGTCCATGAAATTTAAAGAGTTTTTACAAAAAGAATTAAATGCTATTGAAGATGCTGGTTTGTTTAAGCGGGAGCGCGTTATCACCAGCGAACAGGGGGTTTTGGTTGAAGTTAATGGGAAAGAGGTGATAGTTTTTTGTTCTAATAATTATCTTGGTTTATCATCACACCCAGTAGTAATTGAAGCAGCTCATAAAACGCTGGATAGCTATGGCTATGGCATGAGCAGTGTACGATTTATTTGTGGTACCCAAAATATTCATAAAGAACTGGAGCAAAAAATATCCCAATTTGTAGGGCAAGAGGATACTATCTTGTACGCCGCTTGTTTCGATGCCAACGCTGGTGTATTTGAACCCTTGCTAGGCGAAATGGATGCTATTATTTCTGATGAATTAAATCATGCATCTATTATTGATGGCGTGCGGTTGTGCAAGGCACAGCGATATCGTTACAAAAACTGTAACATGGATGATTTGGAGAAACAGTTAATTGAAGCGCAGAAACAACGTTTTAGACTCATCGTTACCGATGGCGTTTTTTCTATGGATGGTTTCGTTGCGCCATTGGATAAAATTTGTGACTTAGCGGATAAATACGATGCAATGGTGATGGTAGACGAATGCCATGCTAGTGGATTTATTGGACGCACTGGCAGAGGGTCCATTGAATTAAAAAATGTCATGCATCGGGTAGATATTGTTACAGGAACACTTGGGAAAGCTTTAGGCGGCGCTATGGGAGGTTTTACTGCTGCTAAGAAAGAAATAATTGAAATCCTTAGGCAACGTTCCAGGCCGTACCTTTTCAGTAATTCATTAGCTCCTCATATTGTTGGTTCTTCTATTGCTGTGTTGGACATGCTTGCTAAAACTACTCATTTGCGCGATAAATTAGAAGCTAATATTAATTATTTTAAGCAAGGAATTAAAAAAGTAGGGCTAGAAATTAAGGAGGGCGATTCTGCAATTGTTCCTGTTATGTTATACGATGCTAAATTAGCCCAGGAATTTGCAAGTAAATTATTAATTGAAGGTATTTATGTGATTGGCTTTTTTTACCCCGTTGTTCCTAAAGGTCAGGCTCGTATTAGAGTTCAGCTGTCTGCCGCTCACGAAATAACACATATTGATAAAGCGCTTGCGGCATTTGAAAAAATAGGCAAAGAATTAGGTGTGATAAAATAAATATTTTTATTTACTTTTTTAAAAATTACCTGCAAAATTTATTTAACCAATGGAGCAAAATTTATTTGCTCGGTTGTTTTTAAATTAGCACTCAATACCAACATGCATTAATGCATCCCCCTGGTTTACTACCGGCTGATTATTAATGCCTACAATGTATCCATCGCTTGGCGAAATTAATTTCTCATTAAATTCTCCATAAGGATCACATATACGTCCAATAATATCCCCTTTCAAAACAGAGGATCCATTTATTTTTGAAGTATGAAACAATCCCGAAGATTTAGCCCTTATCCATATAGATTTTTCTAATAATACGGTAGTATTTTTTGGTACTTCCAAGTCAATCATTTTAAAATGCATCATCAGTCTTAAGCATCCGTTGATGCCCTCTTTAATTGATAAATAATCGAATCTGGAGGACTCCCCCCCCTCAAATACAAGTATTGATTTCCCCTTTTTCGAGGCCTCTTTTCGTAATGTATTATCGCGGAACGGTGAATTTAAAATTAGTGATGGAGAGAATTTTATTCCAAGATCCAGATTTGTTTTATTGCCGAATACACAGCGCAATTGTGGGTAGTTGTTGATCTTAGCTCCTCCCGTATGAAAATCAATTCCGAAATCTATTTGAGGGACTATCTCATTCATTAAATCAAAAGCTATTCTACTGCCTAAAGAGCCACTTTTTTTTCCTGGGAAACAACGATTTAAATCTCTACCGTCTGGCAAATCACGTGATCCGGATAAAAATGAAATGATATTTATTATAGGAATAGCAATAATACTTCCGCAAAGTGGCGCTTTAATGTCGGCACGGGTGATTAACTTCCTAACGATTTCAATCCCGTTAATTTCATCCCCATGCATCCCTGCTAAAATCAATACCGTTGGCCCAGGATTAGCAGAACGGAAAACATAAACAGGGATTTCAATAATTGTTTTAGTAGGCAATTCATACCAATTCAAGCTAACCTGTGCGTTATCACCAGGTTTTATATCTACTCCATTAATATGAATATTATTCTGTGGGTAAGACATTTTAAAAAATAGTTTAAAAATTAGATGTACAAAATATTCAAACTCCTAATGATTTTAAAATTCTTAATTAGGGCTCATGATTAAATTCATTCCTCTCTATAAATTCGATAATTTTCCCGGCAATATCTAATCCTGTTGCACCTTCTATGCCTTCTAGGCCGGGAGACGAATTAACCTCCATTACCAATGGTCCCCTGATGGATTGTAACATATCCACACCCGCTATTGCCAATCCTAGTTTTTTTGCTGATTTTATTGCTGTTTGCCGCTCCTCTTTGGTTAACTCTATAACATTTGCAGTGCCACCACGATGTAAATTACTTCTGAATTCTCCAGGAGCTCCTTGTCGTTTCATCGCTCCAACAACTTTGCCATCTACAACAAATGCTCTAATGTCAGCTCCTCCAGCTTCTTTTATAAACTCCTGAACAAGAATGTTTGCTTTAAGGGCAAGAAACGATTCTATTACAGATTTTGCAGATTTGTGCGTTTCGGCAAGTATCACTCCAATACCTTGAGTTCCCTCTAAAAGTTTTATTACCACCGGCGCTCCTCCTACCTGCTCAAGAACATTTTCTATGTTTTTTGGAATGGATGCAAATGCCGATTTTGGCATGCCTATCCCTGCTTTCGCTAATAATTGCAGGCTGCGTAGTTTATCGCGCGAGCGCACCAAAGCTTGCGACTCAACCGACGAAAATACTTTCATTTGCTCAAACTGCCTTACCACCGCTGCACCATAAAATGTTACGGAAGTTCCTATTCGAGGTATAATTGCATCTATCCCTACAACCTCCTTCCCTCCATAAAAGATGTGCGGATTCCCTTTTTCAATTACCAGCACACATTTTAAATGGTCGAGAACAATTACCTCGTGTCCACGCTGCTCCGCAGCTTCTAATAGGCGTCTTGTTGAATAAAGTTTTAGGTTTCTTGATAATATGGCTATTTTCATAAAAAAATGGTGTTATCTAATATTATATTTTTTACCAATACTTCTTCGCAATCAAATTTTTAAATGCCTGTGGGATCTTTTTGTATGTCATGTAAATTAGCATGATTTAATGAAAGATTATTTAAGATGCTTACATCCACCAAAAACCGATTTTTTAATAGTTTTCTCCCTATCAATACAGGGTAACGCATATTTCCTCTGTCACTTAATGAAATTGTTGCCTTAATTTTTTTTTTACCCATTAATATAATAGTTTTTATTATAAAACGTTTTTCTATTTCACCAAAGGAGTTTTTAATTTCCTTTTGTGAGTAGCTAGTATATTTTATTTCTTGTTTATTAAATTTATGGTGCGATGGGTTCAGCAGTTTAAAGTACAATACCCCATCCCTTTCATGTATGTCGTGACAATGCAAGGCTGTGGTATAGGCCCCGGTGTCAATTTTAGCTGTAATTCCAAATAAACCAAGCTCAGGAAAATCAATCTCCTCCCTACGACCAATGATTTGTTTTATTTTATTCATGCTTTTAAATTAATTGCAAGGTAAATATTTTTTATTGAAAAGTATAAAACACTTAAATTTTGGGTAAATATAATTTTGGTGGGCTGAGAAAATATTTTTTTAATTTTCTTAATGAGTTTACAAATCAAAATTTTATAAAACGTGCACGATACTAAATCATTCGATCAATTTTATGGCAGCGCCGCTTCAAATAAATCCTATTCAATAATTTGTACTCCTCAGCACATCAAAATTGTTTTAACACTTAAATTTTAGAATTTGTTGTCTAATTTAAAAATAATAGTACATTTGCACTCGCATTATAATTAACAAGAAAGTACAGAGGCTGTTTTTTAGGTAAAATTATTATTCTTATATTTAATAATTGTACTTTTTGAAATTTGTTTAGTTAAAGTATTGTTTTTTAATAGTCGTTTACATTAGAAAAAAAGCGGGGCGTAGCGTAGTCCGGTATCGCGCCTGGTTTGGGACCAGGAGGTCGTCAGTTCAAATCTGGCCGCCCCGACATTTAAAAAAGCTAATCAAGTAATTCGACAATTTGTTTTTATTTAGCAAATTATCAAATTAATTGGTTAGTTTTTTTTTGATTCCATAGCTCAGCTGGATAGAGCACAAGTTTTCTAAACTTGCGGTCATTGGTTCGAATCCAATTGGGATCACAAA
>CAMBDK010000003.1 GCA_945865315.1 Chitinophaga pinensis
TTAAAATTACAGCAGGGCGACACTTTTTACATTTGTACAGACGGTTACGCAGACCAATTTGGCGGTGCAGAAGGGAAAAAATTAATGACAAAAAAACTGAAAGAAATGCTGCTTGAAATACAAAGTAAAACAATGAAAGAGCAGAAGCAGCACTTAGCCAATTTTGTAGAAAATTGGAAAGCAGGAACAGAACAAGTGGATGACATTTTAATTATTGGCATTCGTGTATAACAGCCAGCGCAATTTGCAAGCACATTTTAAAACCTCGCAAATCAAAGCAAAGCCAAGGCTTTTAAAAGAACTTTCAAAAAAAATGCAAACAAAATTAATAATAACTGCAGATGGCTCTCACTCTTTGTTTATAGAAGAATTAGACGAACATTACCATTCGGTACACGGTGCTATTCAAGAAAGCAACCACGTTTTTATTGGTGCCGGCTTAAATAAAATAATTACAGGAAACCTTGGTCTTAAGTCGGGGAAAGCTACCGCCATTAATATTTTAGAAATTGGTTTAGGAACAGGTTTAAATGCGTTTCTAACATTTATGGAGTCCGCTAAATTATTAGTCAATATTGAGTATACAGCCATAGAAGCTTATCCAGTAAATATAGATTTGGTTAGGCAATTAAATTATGTTGAACAATTGGATTCAATGGCATATACGGATGTTTTTAATTTAATTCACAGCAGTGAATGGGAAAAGCCTTTAGCGCTATCAAAACATTTTACCCTTTTTAAAATCAATAAAAAATTAGAGGAAACTATTTTTAAAACAAAATTCGATCTTATCTATTTTGATGCCTTTGGTCCGCGTGTTCAACCTGAAATGTGGGGAGAAGAAATATTTACAAAGTTATTCCATGTCATAGCCCCGGGAGGCTGTTTGGTAAGCTATTGCGCTAAGGGGGAAGTAAAACGAACATTAAAAAGAGTTGGTTTTAGTGTTGAAACATTGCAAGGCCCTCCTGGTAAGCGTGAAATGATTAGAGCAAGCAAAGTAACAAACCTACAGTAGAGGTAAAACACACTTTTGAATTATGCCCTCCTATAAGTTGCTTAAAATTTATTTGAGAATAACTAGCTCCAAAATCTTTAGTATGAAACACTTCTCCCATATCACATGCAACATAATATTTTTTGTTATTGGCAGGGTTAATTGACGAAGCAAATAGCGCTCCGCCACCACCAATGCCGCGCGAGCTAAATGATGCAGGCTGAGCCACCAAGATGCTTCCAAAAAGGATTACAGGAGCTAAAATTAATTTACAATAGTTTTTCATTTTTTAAGTGTATGAATTTTAGAAATGCCATAAAAGAAATTTGCAGTATCGTTTAAAAAACAAAATAAAATAAATTATACTAAATATAATTTGATTTTTGCATAATCTGTTTATTTTTTATTTACCCTATAATTTTAAAATGATAAAATTTAATTATTACTAAAATTCTATTATCTTCGTTACTTAAAAATAACGAAAGCGTGTCGAAGAGTTTAGTAATCATACCAACCTATAACGAGAAGGAAAATATTGAGCGAATGATTCGCAAAGTATTTTCGTT
Organism: Chitinophaga pinensis; assembly: GCA_945865315.1. Lineage (GTDB taxonomy): Bacteria > Bacteroidota > Bacteroidia > 2-12-FULL-35-15 > 2-12-FULL-35-15 > 2-12-FULL-35-15. The sequence goes on from CAMBDK010000003.1 coordinate 1,564, forward strand.
GACGCACCCATTTCATATTTTAATTATTGATGATGGATCGCCAGATGGCACAGCAGCGATTGTTAAAGGGATGATACAAGAATTCCCTGCTAATTTATTTATTGAAGAGCGGATAGGAAAATTAGGGTTAGGGACTGCTTATATAAAAGGATTTAAATGGGCGATAGAACGAAAATATGAAACTGTTTTTGAAATGGATTGTGATTTTTCTCATAACCCAGATGATTTAATACGACTGCATCATTCCTGTTTAAATAATGCAGATGTAGCAATAGGTTCACGTTATGTAAAGGGTGGCAAGATAGAAAATTGGCCTAAAGGACGGGTGCTGATGTCCTATTTTGCATCTGTATATGTACGCATGGTTCTTTGGTTGCCAATATATGATACCACTGCAGGATTTAAATGCTATAAGATAAAAGTTTTAGAGCGCATAAATTTTGATGAAATAAAATTTATTGGTTATGCCTTTCAAATTGAGATGAAATACACGGCATACAAATTAGGATTTAAGTTAATAGAAGTGCCGATTACTTTTATCGACAGGGCAGAAGGGGAATCAAAAATGGATAAAGGTATATTTAAAGAAGCGTTTTGGGGAGTATTGAAAATGGCGTTTAAAAAAATAAATTAATTAAAAGCTCTTAAAAAAAACTTTTTATTTAATAAAAAAGATGTCTGTTATATTAATAAAAAACGCAACCATTGTTAACGAAGGAGCCCTATTTACAGCGGATGTACTTATTGAAAATAATTATATCTCTAAAATTGCACTTTCAGGAATTAATACCAAATCAGATCAAATAATAGATGGTAGCGGCAAATATTTATTTCCTGGCTGCATAGACGATCAGGTACATTTTCGTGAACCGGGCTTAGTGCATAAGGGAGAGATTTATACCGAAGCGAAAGCCGCAGTAGCCGGTGGTATAACATCCTATATGGAGATGCCTAACACCATACCCAACGTATTCACCCAAAAATTATTAGAAGAAAAATACCAACGAGCTACAGAAGTATCCTTAGCGAATTTTTCTTTTTTTATGGGAGCCTCTAACGAAAACATTGATGAGGTGCTTAAAACAAATCCTCAAAATGTTTGCGGAATAAAAGTATTTATGGGCTCGTCAACAGGAAATATGTTGGTGGACAAACAAGAAGCGCTGGAAACTATATTTTCGAAATGTAAATTACTTATTGCAACACATTGCGAGGATGAGGCTATTATTAAAAAAAACATGGCGCACTACAAGGAACTGTTTGGAGAGGATGTTCCCATTGAGTTCCACCCATTAATAAGAAGTGAAGAAGCGTGTTATAAATCAACTTCACTAGCAGTAGAATTGGCAAAAAAATACAATACAAGGCTACATGTTTTACATATTTCTACGGCTAAAGAAATAAGTTTGTTTGACAATAAAACGCCGTTGAAACAGAAACGAATTACCGCAGAAGCCTGCATTCACCATCTTTGGTTTAGTGACGAAGACTATAAAACAAAAGGGGCATCAATAAAATGGAACCCGGCAGTAAAAACTAGTAATGATCGAAATTTAATATTGAAAGGCTTACTGGATAATAAAATAGACGTCATTGCAACAGACCATGCGCCGCATACCGAGGAGGAAAAAAAGCAATCTTATTTTAAAGCTCCCTCCGGCGGGCCACTTGTGCAGCACTCTCTAGTAGCGATGCTTGAATTGTACCACAAGGGAAAAATATCGCTAGAAAAAATAGCAGAAAAAATGTCACACGCGGTTGCTGATTGTTTTCAAATTAATAAAAGAGGATATATTCGCGAAGGATATTATGCTGATTTAGTCCTGGTAGATTTAAATAGCAGTTGGCTTGTAGATAAATCTAATATATTGTATAAGTGCGGCTGGTCGCCTTTTGAGGGGTACACCTTTCATTCAACAGTTACCCATACCATTATTAATGGAAATTTAATTTATGAAAACGGGAAATTTAATGAGCTAAAAAAGGGGATGCGCCTAACTTTTGACCGAGAAAAAACCTAATAAAGCCCCTGAGCTGTTATATCAAAAATAAATTCGAAACTTCATAAATTTCTATTCGCTAATTCTTAATACCTGATGTATTTATTACTAAAATCTCTTTTCCGAATATTTTATTTCATTTATTACAAGATTGCAATTAAGGGGAATGAAAATATTCCTAATAACAAGGCAATTATATTTGCACCAAATCATGTTAATGGTTTTATTGACCCTATTACTGTTGCTATTATTATACCAATGAAAGTAAGGTTTTTTGCACGCGGGGATGTGTTTAGAGGTCGCTTAGTAAAATGGGCGCTTAACAGCATAAACATTAGCCCTATGTACCGCATGCAGGAAGGGTATAGCGAAGTGAAGAAAAACGATAAATCCTTTGAGGAGTGTCGTAATTTACTTGCCAATAATAAAGCTTTGCTTTTGTTTCCCGAAGCTATCTGTGTGCAACAAAAAAAGCTACAGCCCTTAAAGAAAGGGTTGGCAAGGATTTTATTTCAAACAGAAGAGCTCTTTGATTTTAAAAAGGATGTTTTAGTTGTGCCGGTAGGTTTAAATTATTCCGATCCTAAAAATTTCGGGAGCAAACTGTTTGTCAATTTCGGCTCCGCTATTTCTATCAGTAATTTTGAAAAAGATTACAGGCAAGATAAAGTGCGCACCATTAATGATTTTACAAAACATCTCGAACAAGAGATGAAGAAATTAATTATAACGGTAAACAATACAGAAAATGAAGAATTGCTCCAGGGGATTATCGAAATATGTTTAGACCAATGGATGAATGAAAAAAATTACAAATTAAAAAATTTAGAAAAACAATTTATAGTGAGTAAGGAAATTGCAGAAATGATAAATTTTATAGCCCTTGAAAATCCAAATGCCATCGAGTCGCTAAAAAAATTAATTTTTCCATATATCAAAGATTTAGAAAACTTGAAATTACAGGATAACTTATTGCGTCCCGAAACAATAAATAAAATGAATCCCCAAAAACACTTTTTGGATTTTTTCATCACCTGCTTAGGAATGCCTATTTATATTATTGGCTTGGCAGTAAACTACCCCCCATATTATGTTAGTAAAAATTTCACAAACAAAAAAGTAAAAAAAGCAGAGTTTTTTGCATCCATCTATTTAAATATGTCGATGTTCTTGTGGCTACTTTATTATGTCATACAATTATTTTTTGTTGCCTTTTTATTTCGCAGCAAAATGGCGCTGTTAGCATTTGCAATATTCACGCCTATCACAGGTTTTTTTTTATTAAGGTTTCATTCTAAAATGATGCAAACATTTGGCGGATGGAGGCTTTTTCGCTTGGTACTTAAAGAAAAAAATACAATAGAACAATTGATAAAAGTACGGATGCAAATTATTATAGAAATAGACCTTGCGAAAGAAAAATACAGGCGGGGGATAAAAAACAATTTTTCGGAATAAAATTTATACCCAATTTTCTGGTTCCAAATTATATTTATTTAATGGGTACTCGCATCTTTTAAAATGCATTAAAATATTTACAACAAGGCTCTAATGCCTTCGAAAGCTACAAAATAAAAAGCTTTGAATTGTGTTGAATGGTGTTTTGTGATTTTCTGTTATGCACTTTATTCTTTCGAATTTAGGCTCAAATCGGCTAGACATAGACAATTCGCTATACTGCTTTATTTCCAAGCCGCTACATTTTTCTGGCCCTGTTTCAGAAAAAGTGCCAAGTATTAAATACCCATTAGGGCGTATCGCTTTTTCTGCAATAGATACGTAATTGTTTATTTTATTTTCCGATGTCAAAAAGTGAAAGGCCGCCCTATCGTGCCAGAAGTCGAATTGAACATTTGGAACAAACTCTGTTATATCACTAACTATCCAATTTACGTATTGCGCCTTTTCCCCTAATCTTTTTTTTACACGATTAATAGCGTTCTCTGATATATCAAGAACAAATATGTTTTTGAATCCTTTTTCGACAAGGGTATCTACAAAATTACTGTCGCCTCCTCCAATGTCAATGATGTTAGCATCTAAAGGCAAATCGAACATTTCAAGAAAACTGATGGATGTTTTAGGGTAGGGCTGAAACCAGCTTACTTCATTTTCTGCTTTTGTTGCAAACACTTTTTCCCAATGATTTTTATTTTTCATAAATTTAATTTTTAAAAAATATTATACCTATTGTAAAAAAATAAATGTTGCACCATAGCTAAAAATTAAGCTATAAAAATGCTGGTTTAAAATAAGGAAAGCTCTAATTTAATTTTTATTTATGATACCCTATTTAATACTAAAATCGCTATCCATTTTTTAAAAATTATTTCTTAAAATTATCTAGTACTTCATTATAAACCTTTATATACATAGGCAATATTTTGTCGATATGAAATTTTGTGGCCTGCTCGTATGCATTTGCTTTAAATTTATTTAAAACAAATTCGTCTTGTAAGATGCTAATTGCATTGTTAGCCATTTCTTCCACATCGCCTACATTACTCAAATAGCCAGAATAGCCATTTTTATTTACTTCTGGCAGACCTCCTGAATTAGATGAAATAACAGGAACCCTCATTGCCATTGCCTCTAATGCTGCCAAACCAAAACTTTCGGTTTCAGAAGGCAATAAAAACAAATCTGCAACCGATAAAATTTGTTCCGGATTTACAATTTTCCCTAAGGATTTTATATCGCTACAAGTATCTAGTTCTCTGCAAAGTTTTTCAATATTTCCCTTTTCGGGTCCATCCCCTATTAAAATTAATTTTGAAGGAATTTTTTTTCTTACCTTATCAAATATCCTCAATACATCTTCCACACGTTTTACTTTACGGAAATTAGATACATGAATTAATAATTTTTCGCCATTTGGCGCAAAAGTTTTTCTTTGGCATTTTGTGCTTTCAAAATTAGCATCATTTAAATAAATAAAATTGGGGATAACGTGTATCTCTTTTTTAACTCCAGAAAAGTTTTTATAAGTATCTTGTTTTAAACTTTCCGAAACAGCCGTTACGGCATCACTTTGGTTTATTGCAAAAGTTATTACAGGTTCAAATGAGGGGTCTTTGCCTACTAAGGTAATATCGGTACCATGGAGTGTGGTAATAAATGGGATATTAATACCCTGCGATGCCAGTATTTGTTTGGCCATGAATGCTGCCGATGCGTGAGGAATAGCATAGTGAACATGCAACAAATCAAGTTTTTCATACTTTACAACATCTACGAGCTTACTAGACAAAACCAATTCATAAGGCTGGTATTCAAATAATGGGTAATCAGAAACGGATACTTCATGGTAAAATAAATTTCCTGATAAAAAATCTAAACGTACCGGTGGGCTATAGGAAATAAAATGTATTTGGTGTCCTTTTTCTGCCAGCGCTTTTCCAAGTTCGGTAGCCACAACACCGCTGCCGCCAAATGTTGGATAACATACGATTCCTATTTTCATGGTATTTAATTTTTTTTCCCTTTGGATTAAAATAATAAATTAATTAGCTTACATTTTTTATTATTTAACTGCATCATAAATAATTTCCTGAATTTTATTTCGGATACCCGATTTTGATAATTTATTTTCATCCGCATCAGGATAAACTCTATTAGATAGGAATATATATATTAATTGATTTTCAGGGTCAGCCCAAGCCATGGTACCAGTGAAACCAGAGTGCCCAAAACTTGCATTAGAAACACAATGACATACAGGGCTATCCTTTTTAGGATTTGTTTCTGGTTTGTCAAAGCCGACAGCTCTCCTGTTATCCTTACAAAACTGACATTTAGTGCATTCCATTATTGTGGAAGAGTCTATGTATCGTTGCCCGGCATATTCTCCTTTGTTTAAAAATAATTGCATCATCACAGCTAAATCATTTGCGTTGGAAAATAAGCCAGCATGCCCACCAACTCCTCCTAACATGGCAGCCCCCTGGTCGTGAACATCTCCATGTATTAATTGTTTACGAAATTTTTTATCCACTTCTGTTGGTATAATCCTATCTATGGTAAAACGATCCCGAGGTTTGTATCCCATTGTAGGTAAGCCTAGTGGCAAGTAAAAATATTTTAACACATACCGCTCTAAAGGAACAAAAGTTTGTTTTTCAATAATTTTTTTTAAAAAATAATACCCAAGATCGCTATAAAGATAACTACCCCTTTCTTTTATTGGCGATTCTATAATTTGTTTGTAAATAGAGTCTTCATAATTTTTATTTATAAATAAATTATCGGCAACGCGCTTAGAAAAAGTGTCATTTCTAATTTTATTATATATGAATGGTTTATACTCCCCATGTTCTATTGTTTTCATCCAAAAAGGAACCCAATCTCTCAGTCCAGACTGGTGAGCAAGCATTTCTCGTATAATAACTCCTTCTTTATTTGTCCCAATTAATTCGGGCAAATAAGTTACTAAACGTTCATCTAAATTTATTTTTTTCTCATCTATCAGCTTCATCACAGAAGCGGTGGTGGCAGCAATTTTAGTTATTGAAGCCAAATCATAAAGGTCGTCATCTTTAACTTTTATTTTTTTATCATATGTATGGTACCCAAAGGATTTTTTGTAAATCACCTTTTCATTTTTAGCTACTAATATTTGGCAACCCGGATAAACCTTCTCATTTATACCCTTTACTGCAATGCTATCAATTAATGAAAACATTTTTGAATCGTAGCCCATTTCTTCTGGGATAGTATATTTAAACCGTATTTTTTTTGTTTCTATTCCAGCTCCTGCACTAAAATATGCGCTAGGAGATATTGGCAGCCTTCCCTTTGCGGCAATTCCACCAAATATTAATTGTGCTGAATAACTCTCGCTGTAATCATTGTCTTCATAACTCATTATTAATCCGTCAACAAATTGCAGGCTGTCTATTTTTGCTAGTATGTATGGGTTTGCAGCTACATCCACAATTACTTTTGTTTGTTTCATCAAATACTTTAATAAAGCTATTACAGAAGGTGTTAAGCCAAAATTTTGATTCGGTTTATTATTTGTATTATTAAGATGAACTATTATTAAATTATAGTTTTTTAATATTTTTTTTATTGTGTCGAATGCCCCACTTTTAGCTTCTTTATCTATTCCGAAATGTTTTACAGTAGCGTAATTTGAAAGCGTTTGTTGAAATTTGTTCAACTCTTTATAACCTAATGATAAGGAAGCGATGCGCAAGGTATCTATATTTTGGATTGGGATAATATTGTTTTTGTTTTTCAACAATGTTAGCGAGGCTTCCGTTAATTTACGATTAATCAGTTCCGCCTTGCAGGTATTTAGATCGCTTCCCAAGTTTTTTATTTTGATAGGCTTATAATGATTTAAACCGGCCCATTGCTTCGCTAATAATATTTTCATGCATCGTTTATCAATTTCCTCTTGAGAAATTTCACAATTTAAAATTGCGGTCTTAATTTCCTTAATTGCTGTTGGCACATCTTCCGGAAACAATAACACATCATTGCCTGCTATCAATGCTTTTACATCTACTTCCCCTGGTTTGTAAAACTTACTAACTCCTTTCATATTTAAAGCATCGGTAAATACAAGCCCTTTAAAGCCAAGCGTATCTTTCAGTAAATTTGTAACTATTTTTTTTGAAAGCGTAGAGGCTTGATTTATTGTAGTGTCCAGCGCTTTAACATATAAATGCGCAACCATCACACTGCCTAAACCATTTGAAATAAGCTCCTTGAAAGGGTAAAGCTCCAAAGTATCCAGCCTTTCTAACGATGAATTTACCGTTGGCAATGTTTTATGAGAATCGCTGTCGGTATCGCCGTGACCTGGAAAATGTTTTGCGTTTGCTAATACACCATTATCCTGCATCCCTTTCATATACATGATTGCTTTGCGTGTAACATTATATTTATTTTCGCCAAAAGATCGATTGCTAATTACAGGGTTAAGGGGATTGTTGTTTATATCTACCACTGGAGCAAAATTTATTTGCATGCCCAAACGTTTACACTGGCGTGCTATTTCGTAACCCATCTCATAAATTAAACTATCGTTTTGGATTGCACCCAATGTCATCTGCCTTGGAAATTTTGTGGTGCTATCCAAGCGCATCGCCAAACCCCATTCAGCATCAATAGCTATAAACAAAGGTACTTTAGAGCAATACTGAAAACAATTCGCCAATTTAGCTTGCCGCACCGGACCACCTTGAAAAAATATCAAGCCCCCAATTTTATAAATATCTACTAGTTTTTTTATTTCTTTTTCATGAGCTTTATCCTTGTTTGAATATGCCGCTACCATAAATAACTGGGCAATACGTTCTTCGGGGTTTAATGATTTAAATACTGAATCCGCCCATTTGGTATCCTTTAAATAAAATGGAGGATCCCCATTATTTATTTTAGGTGTAAAGCTTTCAAAAAAAATTACTAAAAGAGATAATATAAAAAATATACTTTTTTTCATTAAATAAATTGATTAAACCTGAATTAGCGCACGAAGAACATAAATCAGTTTTTTGATAAAAATACTCATAATAAAAACCACTGTTTTATTATTAAAATTAAACTTTTCAACCTAGAAATGTTAATGAATATAATTTAGAAAACAGAAGGCTAGGGTAAAAAAAAGGAAAGAGCATTCATTATTTTAAAATGATACAAAGAGAACTTCAAAAATAATTTTTTTTAAAAGAATATTGAAAAGCTTAAAAAGGAACGTCTTTAATGTTTAACTCATACAGGGCTTATAATAATTACAGGAGTAATTCAAAATGATTTATAAATAGTATCGTTTTGCAAATGCTCCTAATAATTTAAGAATTCTTTTTTACAAAAAAATATTAAAAATGATCTTCAAAAACTTACACCGATATTACTTTTCGAAAAACACATTTAGTCCTTAAAGTATAAATTTTATATATTTATGAATGATGCAATCAATTTTATTAATGAAAATATTTCTATCTAATGAGCAGAAATTTATTAAATAGCTGATGGATTATTTATGTGGAAATTATACTAGCCCTGCTGCTAAGGCAAGTGAAAGAATTATTAACATAAAAGTAACAGTTTTATGCAAAAAACTTATTGTTACTTTTTGCAATAATTTGATGCCAATATATGCTCCAATAATTGCCGATAAGGTGGCGCAAGCGATCAAGGGGAGATTTACAGAAAGTTCTGTTTCATTAATTTTTTTTACATAAATGCTCAAACGGGTAATATCTACAAAGGTAGAAATTGCTACTGTCGTAGCTATAAACGCCTCCTTAGAAAGCCCTGAATTAATTAAGAAAAAACTCCTTAAAGCACCTTGAATACCAGAGAGTCCACCAAAGAAACCGCTTAGTACCCCACCAAAAAACAACTTGTCTTTTCCGAATTGTATTTTGCTTAGTTGCGGTATCAATTCAAAACAAACAAAAATTAAAAGTAGGATAGAAATAATAAATTTTACGGGATGAACTTCAAAAGTTTTACCAAATAATTCGTAATCAAAAAGGGCTTGTATGTCAGATATATTTATGAGCAGCCAAGAACCGAAAAACGCTCCAATAATGGAAGGGATCCCAAAACGAATAAAAACAGATTTGTTAATATTTTTCCAAACTAAAATAAATTTAAAAATATTATTAAAAAAATGTACCAGCCCTGTTAAACATATTGCTAACTCTACAGGAAAAAAAATCATAAATACAGGGGTGAGCAAGGTGCCTAAACCAAAACCAGAAAAAAATGTAAGGATGGCCAAAAAAAATGCGGCTACCGATATTATAATTATCTCCATTTATAAAAAAATTATTGAAAGTATTGATTTATAATAATATTAAAAAGGCAAATTTATTTTTAACTTAATTTTATAAATTCGAAATTAATTAATTTAAGAAAATTCCAAGGAGTTCTTATTTTTATGACGAACAGGAAACTGAAATACTTTGATTTATAGATGTACTAGGCTTCGAATAGCTTTCGTATGCAGCATGTTCTTCGAATGGGGAATAAAAAACTTTTAACCATTCATTTAATTTTTGCTTCCCTCCTTTTTCTATGTCTTCTATAACTTCTTGTGCGATATAGTTTCTTAAAACATATTTTGGATTTATTTTTTTCATTTCCATTGAACGCTTATGGTTATCGCTCAGCTCTCTTTCCAATCTTTGGTCATATAATAAGAACCAAGAGAGTAGCTGTTCTGATTTAGCATAATAGCACCAAAAATCAGAGATGGTATCAAGCTGTTTAATTTTATAATTACTTAGCTGTCTAAAAAAATAAGTGTAATCTATTGAATGGGAAGAAAGAATTTGCAAAAGAGAGCCAAACAAAGCATCGTCCTCCGGCTCTAATTTATAAAGTCCGATTTTACTATGACAAAGTTTTTTATAATGGGCATGAAACAATTCGGAAAACGATAACAATAATTTATTCAAATTTTCTCTTGGAACATGCTTGCTAAAGCATACAAGCAATTTTTCCAAATTCCATGCAGCAGCGTGCGGTTGGTTTTCGTATGAATACCTACCACTATCATCCGAATGGTTGCATACATGAGACAAAGAGGTGTCTTCCATAAAACCAAAAGGGCCATAATCAATTGTAATACCCAAAATCGACATGTTATCTGTATTCATTACTCCATGACAAAATCCTACGCTTTGCCAATAAGCTATAAGAAAAGCCGTTTTTTCAACAATTTGTTCAAGCATTTCGTAAATTGAAACACCTTCAAAAAAGCCGAGTCTGGTATATTCAATCAATTCATTTAAAACACTTGGCCGATTATAATGATAACACATTTCAAAATGTCCAAAACGTATATTGGATGGAAAAACTCTAGCAATAATGGCAGGGCGTTCAACAGTTTCTCTATAAACTTTATCTTCGCCTATTATTAAAGCCAAAACTCTGGATGAAGGTATTCCTAAGCCGTACATCGCTTCCGAACAAAGGTATTCCCTAACTGACGAGCGAATTACGGCCTTGCCGTCCCCCATTCTGGAAAAAGGCGTTATGCCTGAGCCCTTAGTTTGAATTTCAAGTCTCCCTTTAGTGGATGTTAAAATTTCTCCCAAGGAGATTGCTCTGCCATCACCTAGCTGACCAGCAAAAACGCCAAATTGATGGCCTGCATACCTAGTAGAAATTCTTTGATCCCCTATCAGCTTAAGTTCTCCATTTAACCATTTTAGTATATCAGCATCAGTATATGACAGAAGGCCTAATTCTTTTTTTAACTCCGTTACATGTACAAGTTTGGGGTGCTTTAAAGGAGTAGGTTCAACGATTTCATAAAGAAATTCGGGAAGTTTTTGAAAGGAGTTGTCAAAATTAACAATATCCATATTTAGTATTTATTTTATTTGTAAATAATAATATCATTTGAATGATTAAATATTTTATTCGAGGCTATAAAATTATTTGTGTTATCTCTAAAAGAATAATCAGCAATCATTTGGCTATGTATATATTAGAACATCGTTCAAAAAAACGGAAACTATTAGATAATTTGATGAAGCAAAAACATAATATGTTAGTTAAAAATTAACGCAGTAATATTTTTGTTGTTAATTGAATTATTATCTAATTAAGTTGATTATGCCATGATAGCTGTGATCTTCATTTTTAAAATCTTTAATTATAATAGAATAAACATATACATCTTGCATCAATGGTTCGCCACCCTTAATTGCCTTGCCATCCCAAGGTTGATTAATGTCGTTGGTTTTAAAAATCAATTTCCCCCATCTATCAAAAATATCCATTTGATACTCTTTAATAAATAATCCTTCACCAGAAAATGTTTCATTTTTATCGTCCCCATTTGGTGAAAAGCTATTTGGAATATAAAAAACAAAATCAGGCTCAATAATTACAGTTTGAAAAGATGTATCTAAACATCCAAATTTATTTGTCACCAACAGGGTAATTGTGTAAACGCCAGTGTCTAAATATCCATGTGGTGGCGGGCTATAAAAAAGAGAAGAATCTAAGCTAAAAATAAAAGGAGGCGAGTTATCACCAAAGTTCCAATTCCAAAAATCTGTACCGATAGAAAAATCTGTTGTTGATATTTCTGAATTTACAATGGAGGTTTTATTTGGCAGCGCCAAAAAATTTGCTTCTGGATTAGGGTAAACAGTTATAAAGGCAGGCTTTAAAAGACTTGCTACGCAGCCACTATCAGAGGTTGTTGTTAATGTAATGTCGAATTTTATTGCCGCGAAAACCGAATCGTTTGTATAACAATGCAAGGGGGTTTCAGAGCTTGTGCCATCGCCAAAGTTCCATTGAAAGATAGTGTTGTTGCCCGATAGTATTGTTGATAAATCTTCGAAAACTACGCAAAACTCTTCGCAGCCTAGTGAATCATCAACAGTGAAATCTACCAAAGGATTAGGATTCACTGTCACAATTTTGCTAATGGAATCGGAGCACCCGAAACTTGAAAAAACTACTAACTTGGTATTGTATGAGCCCGCAATTGTATATAAGTGTGTTGTATTTTGATTGTTATTTACAATGTTAGATGTATCTCCAAAAGTCCACTCCCAGCTAGCGATGGGCCAGTTATAATCAAGGGAGAGATCGTTAAAGCTCATGCTTTCGTTTAAACACACATTGGAAAAACCAAAATTAACAACAGGAAGAGGGAAAACAGTAACTAACAAGGTATCTTTAGAGGAACAGCCTAGTGATGTTGTAGTAACAAAATAAGGCGATATGAGAGGCGTTGGAATAGGATTTGCTAATGAAACAATGGGATTAACTGTATTTGGATTATTTAAGCCTAAAGTGGGGGACCAGGAATACGAATATCCTAAAATTGCTATGGAGCCAATACCCACAGAGTCGCCAGAGCAAACTGCAACATTTGGCCCGGCATTAGAAAGAGGTGTCGGTTTAATAACTATCGTGTCAAATACTGTTGTGGAATTACACGTGTTTTCGGAAACAGAAAGCGAAACAACTTTTATTCCAGAATTTAACCAATTTAAATTATGTGGTCCTTGGCCAATACCTGGAGAGGCTGTGCCGCCATCAAAATCCCAAAAATAATTAGCCCCAGCAGTTGCATTTCCTGTATAACTAATCGCAGTAATTTCTTGAACGCATGCACTATCGACCAATGTAAAGCTAGATGTTGGAATTTGAGCAACAACAATATTTATGGTGTCTTCGCTGGTACATCCAGATGCCGTTAATTCAGTGGTAACATAATATGTATGTAAGGAGGGTGCAACATTTGAATTACTAAGTGTTAGGCCTGGGTTTGAAACAGTAGTACTACTCAATCCTAGCGCTGGTGACCAAGTATAGGTATAATCAATATTATTTGCTGCGCCTATTATGGCTGTATTCCCTGAGCAGCTTATTGTATCTGCCCCTGCATTTGAAATTGGGCCGGGATTAATTGTAACAACAACTGTATCTGTTGCGGTACATGAAGCAAAACTTGCTGTAATATAATAGGTAATATTTATTGGATTGCCTGTGAAATTTGTTACCGTTACCGAGGGGTTTGCAACAGTTGCGCTGCTTAAGTTCGACGCTGGTGACCATACATAAGAAAATCCTGCAGTGGGGTTAGCCCCAAGAACGCCTGTTTCGGCAGAGCATATCGAAATGTCTGCCCCTGCATTTGCGTCAGGCGGGTTAACCGTAGTTACCATATTTGTTGCTGATGAGATGCAGCCGTTTTCAATAACCGTTAATGTAATAGTTTTTGTTCCCGAAACTGGCCAAGATACTGAATATGGCCCCTGCCCACTTCCCGACAATACAGTACCGCCATTAAAATCCCAGACATAGGTGCCTGCAAGGGAAGCGTTTCCTGTATATGTAATTAAAAGAGCTTCGGAAACACAAATAGGGCCTGTTGCAGAAAATACAGACGTGGGTAATGGAAAAACCGTTACCTCTACGGTATCTTTACAAACGTGCCCTCCCGCAGTTACCGTTAAAATAAATTCACTAACAATGTTACTTGAGCCGGAATTACTTATTAATACTATTGGATCAGACAGGCTATTACTGCTAAGTCCAGTCGAGGGTGTCCACGAATAAATATGATCAGAAAGAGAATCATCACCAATTGTTATGCTACTTCCCGAACAGTAGCTTATATCATTTCCTGCATTAGCAACTATTGCAAACTTCTCAATACCCAAAGTAATCGTTTCACAAATGTATGTGTTTACAGAGGAAGTTCCCACTTCAGCATCGCTTGCGCTACACTGAGGACCTGACCCTGGAGTGCCCTTACTAACATTTATAGCTCCAGAAAAACTATTTGATTCACAATAAATTAACTTAACCCTTCCCCCACCGCCACCAGCACCGCCTTCTTTATTGTCGCTTGCTTGTCCATCACCGCCTTGAGCCTTCAATGAACCATTTCCTATTATTTCCTTGCCATAAATAAGGATTCCTCCCCCTGATCCCCCTCCAGCAGCTTCCTCATTGCAAGTCCCTCCTGCATCAGCGCCATTAACACTTATATCCCCCGATATATTTATAAAAGCTGCTTTAAATTTTACAGCGCCTCCACCAGCTGCTAAAGGGCCGCAATCTGAACCGCCACCACCCGAGCCCATGTCTATGTCAATGCCATTCAATGTGCCATTAACTGGGCCACTGCCTCCACCGGGGCATTTCCCTGAACCGCCTTTACCTCCATAACCTCCTCCGCCACCACCATCACTACCACCTCCGTCGCCACCGCCTCCTGGCCCAGATCCTGGCCCATAGCCTTTGCCGTTTCCATTAATAGTTCCTGCAAAGGTTATTTTACGTGCGTTAAAAGATAGAATCTGACCAGCCCCAACACTAATATTACTTCCCCCTTGTATGTCTATCCAATCATAATTTTGATTTCCTGATAAAGTTACTGCCCCTGTTACTGTTAATATATTTGGAAATACGCAAGAAAAGCTACTAGCGTCTAAAGCAGCAGGATTTCCGTAGAACATAAAAAATGTTTTTATGGAATTTGCGGCAAGTGTAGGGAGCATAACCCAAATTTTGGTGCTGCTAGTATTTATGCCGCTTTCGATCCAGTAACAAAGGCTGGTGGCACAATCATCGTCAACAAAACGAATATCCTTGCCTGTTATATCCATCTTTCCTTGCGAAATAGGGGTTTGGGTATCAACAGTAATTAGTTCCTGAAAATTATTATTGCTTGTTGAAATAGGTGTATTATCAATAGTAACCTCTTTTACATAAATCCATCCGGGCTTTTCACAGCTGCCGCATTGTGCAAAACCATAGGCTATATTTAAAAATGAAAAAACAACAACAAGTAGTTTTCCTAGACTAAAAACTTTTTTTCCCATTCTTTAAATGCCAAACAAATTAGTTGGTCTTAATTATAAAATTTTATTAAAAACATATTTTAAAAACAGGGCGGTACTAATTTTTTTACAAACTAATTTAATCAGTCAATTTCTGATAATTGAAAGTATTATAAAAATAAATTTCCACTTTTTTTGTATAAAAAAAGCGGTTTTTATACTTATAAATATTCACAAAACTTATTTAACTAAAAACACAAAGTTAATAATAAAATTCGGAAATAGAAACTAAAGCATAGAAAAACAAGGGATTACATTAACAAAAAAAGACTTCGGCTTAGCTAAAACTATTTTCGATCTAGCCCTTTAGCCTATCCCTTAACACTTGGCAAACAAATATTCTGTTGTTTAAAAAACAGTACTATTAAAAACAGTACTTTTAGCTTGTTGTTAATTTTTAACCCATAAGCGAATAAGCAAATACAATTTTTTTTTGTTTGCTTTTTATTAATAGCTATCTCCTAAAAGCTATCAAAACCAAGTTTTTAATATGCATAAAACCATAAAAGCACATTTAGCATTATTAATTGTAAATATTATTTATGGCCTTAACTATTCTATTGCCAAAGAAGTAATGCCGGAATATGTTATGCCTTTTGCTTTTGTATTAATGCGCGTTGGGGGCGCCTTAATTCTATTTTGGATTGCAAGCGCCTTTTTTATTAAAGAAAAAATTGACAGAAAAGATTTCCCCCGTATTGCGCTATTGGCTTTCTTTGGTGTTGCTGTAAATCAGCTGCTTTTTTTAAAAGGCTTGAGCCTAACTTCTCCAATTAACGCATCCATTATTATGCTGTCCAACCCAATAATTGTTTTGATAGCATCGGCCTTAGTTTTAAAAGAAAAAATTTCAAACATTAAAATTACGGGGGTGTTTTTTGGACTAACAGGCGCATTTTTACTTTTGTTTTTTAATAAGTCCTTTTCGATTGGTTCGGCAACAGCTATAGGGGATATAATGATTTTAATAAATTCTATGAGTTGGGCAATTTTTATTATTATGTTAAATCCCTTGATAAAAAAATACAATGCATTTACAATTGTAAAATGGGTGTTTTTGTTCGGATTTATTTATGTGCTGCCATTTGGATATTCGGAATTTAAACAAATAAACTGGCATTCAATACCCCCTAATATTTACTGGGGGATAGGATTTGTAGTAGTAGCCACTACATTTATAGCCTATTTTTTAAACACCTACGCTTTAAGAGAGCTTAAGCCTGAGGTGGTAAGCATCTATATATACTTCCAGCCTTTTATAGCTGCGCTTGTAGCTATATACTATTTTAATAATGACGAATTTGATACCAGAAAGCTTATTTCGGGAATCCTTATCATTGTTGGCATTTATTTGGTAAGTATGCGATTAAAAAAAACTTAGTAGCATGTTTTTAATAAAGATAATATTCGTATATTTGCATTGCATTTCTTTTACGACAGAAATTCAAAATGGTTGCGTAGCTCAATTGAATAGAGCGTCTGACTACGGATCAGAAGGCTAGGGGTTTGAATCCCTTCGCGACCACCAATAGAAATAAGGGTTACAGACTTTTAGGGTTTGTAGCCCTTTTTTATTTGCATACAGTTTGCATATAAATAGACCTCTAAAATATCAATAAACAGAAAGTTTTGAAGTTTGTATCCTTTAACTTGATGATACGTCACTTATAAACAGCTCTTTCAGGTCAATAGTTAGTGCTTTGGATATTTTTATAAGAGTGCCAACTGTAACATTTATTCGACCTTTTTCAATCGGTATAAGATTTGTTTTTTCCATATCACATCGGTATCCCAATTCTTTAATCGTCAATCCTTGCTCTTTTCGGATTCTACTGATGTTCTTGCCAATCAATATCAAATATTCCTCGTCCTTCATTATCCAAATATTTACACAATATTGGGATTTACTTAAAAAACATTAGGTATGATATATCATACCTGATGTTTTTTGAATACATTTGCATCCTAACCAAAAAAATAAAAAACATGAAAACAAAAAAAGTATTAGTAATAGCCATTGCGCTATTATGTTTAACAGTAACAAGCTGTAAAAAAGAAAAAGGTTGTACAACATCTTCGGCAACAAATTTCAGTTCGTCTGCTGAGGAGGATGACGCAAGTTGCACTTATTTAGGGCGTGTTGCATTTTGGATAACAACTGGATCAATGGATCCAGATGTAAGTATTAATGTTTATATTAACAATGTCTTTCAAGGAAATATAGCTGTTGAATTTAGTTCAGCTCCTACTTGTGGTAGTACAGGGGTATTAACCATCAATAAAGATTTAGGTAAAAATAAAACTCAAAGTTATTCTGTTACTTACAAACCTTTCGTTGGTGGAGTTGAAATCACGGACCCTACAGAATGGATTATTGAAAACGTAATTTTTGAGGCGACATGTACTTCTCATCAAATTTTTTAAAACACCATTAAAAGCTTTTTAAAACACCGTAATCATTCTGTTTACGGTGTTTTACTTAATTTCAATACAAACGAGTATGAAAAAAATTAACCCTTAAATAAAATGAAAAAAATATTATTAATTTGTTTTTTATCCTCCATTACTCTATCATCTTTTAGTCAGCTTTTTATGTCAAAAGAGAAAAAAGCTATATTAAGCGAAGTAAATCAACACATTAAAAGTTTAGTTAGCACAGCATCTTATAAAAAAAAGGCAACGGAAGTGTACAATGCAATGTACGTTGTCGCCACCAAAGAGTACAATCAAATAGTTAGAGATTCTGAAAAAAAGGGATATATAGAGGCGAAACAAGAAAGTGATTTATATAAAGAATATGCAACTTTTGAATTAAGAGGGGATGAGCCACCTTACAAAGTTTCATTTCAGGTAAGAATTGACCGAAGAACAAAAGACGCCACAACTGGAGTCTATTCTGCTTGGGCTGCAGGTGTTATATCTGATTCGTATTACACTAAGCTGCAAAAGGGAGTGTACGAGCTACTTAACGGTAAGTTAGAGCTACCGAAAGACCTGCTGGATAAAATAGAGAAATTTAATAGTAAGGAAACAAAAGACAGGAAAAAGATTTTAAAAGGTATAGATTATTAAGATTCTGCATGAGTAGGGAGTGTGTTAATTTTTTAAATAGCACAGTTCATTTTACATTCTCCAGCTATCGCATTATTGGGATTAGATAGTTTAACTTTATCTTCAAATTCGGCAAAGTGCCACAATAACTACCCCCTAAACCTTAATGAAAGAGCTATACTCTATTTACGAAATAGTCATTTAAATAGTGATTTCATTTTCTATTCAACTCCTCAAGTATAAATAATAAATGTATTACATACAAAAGTTGATTGAAAATTAATTCTTGCTGTTGTTTTAAAAGACCCGTTTATCTGGTCTTTTTTGTTTCTGTCAGGACAACATTTGAATTAGGATGTTTAGGTTTATTTATACCATATTTTTTAGCAGCTACAATTACTCCAATTGCTTCGGAGGTTTTTTAATTGCCACGCTTGCGGCAACGAAGAATGTATGTATTTAATTCGTCCGCACTTGAACTAAAGCTAAATACATTATTAACTTTAAAATAGTTCTGTGTTTCACTGCAATGCTCATAAGCATATTTTGCAAATTCAAGTTTTGATTTTTCAAATCCAAATTCTTTACAGATACTAGATATTTGATTAGTATTTAGGCAGTTACTTCCAGCAATTTGCTTAGCAGTTGACAATCTGGTATCATCAAAACCTTGTTTTTTAATCGTCGCTAAAGCACTTGTAAAATCACCTGCCATCATTTCAGCACATCCAATATTTGCGGAAGACGTATTATACATCGGACTAATTGAAGAGGAGGAAGAAGATGTGGTGGTAGTAGTTGTTTGCGTTGTTCCATTTACAAGAATTGGGTCATTAATATTAATATTCATATTAATTCCTCCTGCATTAACACTGATTCCTGTGTTGTTCGGATCATCAGTTCCAACACCTGTAGAGGTAGTAGTTGTGGTTGTCTGCGTTACAGTAGTTCCATTTGTAGAAGTTGGAGCAATTGCAATTACTTGAAAAGGTTCACCGTAATGTTGAACATATACATTTGTAGGCGGCGTATAGTTTTCTTGAACAGGCACCATCGAAAAAAACCTTAAAGACACTTTATTGTTGTTTTTATCTCTCTTTATTTTGTAAGTTACATCCTGCATTACGCCATCTGCATCCGTCAAACCAAGGTGTCTTTTTTCAATATCAGCTGTAACTTTATCTTCGAAAATAATTTTCGCACTGTAGTATGCCTGAGGAAGGTCTTCTATTCTTAATTTGGTTTGTGCTACATTATTTTGTTGTTCCCCATTTAGATATAGGAAAAATTTATCCCCATTATCAGAGAAAATAGTAAGATTAGCAACCGGTTGTTGAGCAATGGCTAAAATAGCACTAAAAAAAAGTATAAGTGAAAGTGAACTTTTTGTTTTCATAAGAAATAGTATATGTAAAATTATAAATAGTGATAAGCAATAACCTACCTTTTTGCTAAATTTAATGATTATTTTATTACCTCCAATTTTAAAGTACATATTAATTATTATTAAAAATAAAAAAATTGATATTATAAAAAGAAAAGATGGAATATAGAAAAGTTTAAATAGCTCTAAAAATTACAACTCACTGTGCAACATTTACATTGAATATGAAATATTTAGATGATTTATATTCAAAAAATTAAAAAATTTTATATAATTTTACGTTTAAAAATTTGCAGTAATTCAATTACGTTAAAATGAACCCTTACCTTAAAAAATATTTTTTAATTATATTTTGTCTTTTTGTTGCATTTTTTCAGCCATTTGCTTTTACAAGTGCGCATGCCCAATCTATTGGGGGTATAACATCTGGCTCAGCAATATATTGCGCTTCTTTTAATTCGGGCTTCGTCAATTTGGATTTTGGCACCTATAATGGTAGCATCATTAGGTGGGAATCCTCTGTAGATGGTGGAAATACTTGGGCCCCCTTATTTAATATCACAGCATCTCAATCCTATGATCAACTTATTCAGTCTACCTGTTTTAGGGCAATTGTTAAAGACGGTGCCTTCCCCGATTCAGCCTCCACTATATCTTGTATCAATATTTATCCAACAAGTGATGGTGGAAAGATTACAGGTGATGGTAAGTTTTGTATTGTGCCAGGGACGGGAGACGGCACGCTTACTTTAACCGACTATGTTGCCGATACTGTTTATTGGCAATACTCAACGGATGCTGGAATATCATGGACTTCGCTCCCCGATACAACTACAACATTAAATTACACAAACACCACCCAAAACACTCTTTATTGGGCAATTGTAAGAAATGGTCCATCCCAATGTTTAACCGACACTTCGCTTCAAGCCTCTTTTTCCTATGATTCAATAACTGTAGCAGGCGTTTTGGCTAGCAGCGACACGGTATGCCCCTTAATAAATGGGAATACAATTAATTTATCAGCTAATGTTGGAGGGGTGTTGGATTGGCTAACATCTATAGACAATGGCCTTTCTTGGCTTCCCGTCACAGATACTTCTACTTCCCTTACATACAGCGGCTTGCTTTCAACTACCTGGTATAAAACAATTATAAAAAACGGGGCTTGCAATGCCGATACTACCCAACACGTTGCCATTACAATAGTTCCAAATCCCATAAGTGCTGGTAATGATACGGCTATCTTATTAGGCGAATCAATAGTATTAAGCGGAGCAGGCAATGGCACAGCTTTCTGGACTCCACCTGTAGGCTTGGACAGCACTAATATTTTTAAACCCACAGCAACACCCGCCACAGATAGCGTTTATTACGTGCTTACTTTAACCGATAACCACTCCTGCATTAGCATAGACAGTGTTTTAATAACCACTTATGTATTAGAATTTAATAACGAAATAACTAGCCTATTTACTCCTAATGGAGATGGGATAAATGATACTTGGCACATAAAAGATATTGAAAACTACCCCGATAGTGAAGTTTTTATTTATAATATTTACGGCCATTTGTTATATACAAAAAAGGGATATACAAATGATTGGCAAGGAACTTTTAACGGGTCCAAACTTCCCGATGGTACCTATTATTATGTTCTTAGGTTTGATGAAGACGATGTCGTAAAAAAGGGTTCCTTAGATATTTTAAGTAACAAATAATTTTAATTGCTTAAAAAAATCAAGATTAAAGAGGCGTAATATTTATTTGGAACATTTACGCCAGAGTTAAAAAGTATAGCCTTCGTGTGTTTTTTTTGCAGCACATTTGTATTTATAGAAATGAAAAAAATATTTTCAATTTTGTTCGTATTTTTAATGTTGTTTTTCTTCGGGAAGATAGACATTGCCTATTCTCAACAAATAGGTCTTTTTAGTCATTATTTTTACAAACCTTTGTTTTATAATCCCGCCTTTACCGGATATAAAGATGAAACCGATGCCATGTTAATCAGCCGGTCGCAATGGGCCGAATTTAAGAACCCTCCTCAACTCACAGTATTTACCATAGATGGAAATTTATTTAAAAAGAAAGTTTGTTTAGGGCTAGGTTTCAGTAGCGACAGAAAAGGAATTACAAACAGGATATCAGGTACTTTATATTATGCATACCGCTTAATTTTAAATGACGACACACGTATTTTATTTGGTTTATCATTTGGAGTTTTAGACCATACAATCGACTTTTCTAAGGCCCAAGCAGAAAGCTCGATAGACCCTACTTTGTTTAATTACTCTTTGCATAAAACATCCTTTGACGGAAGCGCAGGAATAGCCTTTATTTCGAAAGGACTAGAATTGGGTTTGTCTGTCCCACAAATTTTGGGGAACAAATTAAATTATGTTGATACCTCTAACCTGCGTGCAAATTATACACAGGCTCGCCATTTCATGACATCTGTTAAATACAAGATTTTTATTAACAAAGAAAAGGAGATTTCAATTGCACCACAAGGATTGGTTCGCTTTTTACCGCAAGCACCATTTCAATTTGATGGGAATATTAATATAGACTGGAAGGATAAGTTTTGGATTGGCACCACCTACAAAAGTAATTATGCAATAGCAGCCAATGTTGGGTTTTGTATTCACAAACAATTCTACTTAGGCTATTCCTACGACTTTATAACGGGCTTTATTGGAAAATATTCAGGAATTAGTCACGAAATTATGATTAACTTTAAATTTATTAAAAAAAATTCGCAGGAGGATGCTGTAATAGCAAAAAGCGCAAATGAAGATAAAATTGATGACCTGAAAAATCAGTTGGAAGAAAACCAAAATAAAATTAAAGTACTCAACGAAAAAATTAAAAAGTCTACGACGAAAGAGCTTGTTAACATTGAAAAAGGAGAAGGAGAAGTAGAAGAAGGAGAAGAAGAAGGAGAAGAAGAAAAAGGATTGACAGAAACAGAAGTAAATCCGAAACAGCAAACAGACGAATTAAAACCTGGGATTCCAGACGGCGACGGAGTTTTTGTCATTAAAAAAAGCGATTTTAAAGATTCTAAAAACAGGATACCCGACAAGGGTTTTTATGTAATTGTTGGAATATTTTTTTATAGGGATTTTGCAGCGGAGGAGGTCAAAAAATTTGTTAAAAGAGGCTTTACAAATACAAATTGGCTTTTTTCAGAATCGAAAAAGAACAACTATATTTATACTCAAAAAGTAGAAAATAAAGAAGCCGCTTTACAAAAAGTGAAGGAGGTAAATTCTTCAGGAGCTAAAAACGCTTGGGTTTTAAAATTAATAGATTAGTAGCCTACAAAACGTATCAAATGAATATACAATTTCTAGTTTCATATATCTTCCACAAGGCTTGCAAATTAAACTTTACAGGGAATTTCTGTTTGCCAACATTTAAAATATTTAGTGCGTATTTGCTGCCAGCATTGCTTCGTATTAATATGCCAATAAGCCTTTATGTTAAAAAAAGGAGTGCCATAAGAAATGTAATTATTACACTGTTTTTAATTTTTACCTGCAGCATTTCAAATGCCCAACAAATAGCTGCCTATAACCATTATTTTTACAATCCAATGATTTATAACCCAGCCTTTACAGGTTATAATAATTCATTAAACGTAATGTTAATAAACCGCACCCAATGGGCTGGTTTTAAAGGGTCTCCTAAATTATCAATTTTTGAAATAGACGGGAACCTTGCACCTCAAAAAACAGCCGTGGGCCTAACTTTAATAAGCGATAAAAAAGGCATTTCAAATAGAACAGAGGCGCATGTATCCTATTCCTATAGAATTTCTATAAATGACAAGTCGCAATTACGATTTGGTCTGTCGCTAGGCTATATTAACCAAACGCTAGATTTTGCTAAAGGAATTATTGAAAATGCTAACGACCCAATTTTATTTACCGACATCCAGCGGCAATCTGCTTTTAATGGAAATGCCGGATTAGCATTGGTCTTTAATAAGCTCGAGCTAAGCGCATCGGCCCCTCAAATTTTTGGTGCTAAAATAAAATATTTAGATGACGAGAATATTCGCTTGTATTATTCTCAAGCGCCGCATTATACATCTTCACTTAAATATAAAATTTTTATTGCAAAAGAAAAAGGCTTGTCAATAGCGCCGCAAGTGTTAATTCGTTTTATAAAAAACACACCATTACAATATGATGCAAATATTAATTTGGAATGGAAAAATAAATTTTGGATTGGCGCTACTTATAAAAACAATTATGCCGTAGCGGCTAATGTAGGGTTTTGCTTATTTAAAAGATTATCGCTTGGGTATTCCTATGATTATATGGTAGGGAACATAGCTAATTATGCCGGAATGAGCCATGAAATAATGATAAATTTTAGATTTTTGGAAAGAGAAAATACTACAAATGAAAAAGAAAATAAGAAGAACAACAAAAAGAACAACAAAAACAATTCTTCAACTATTAATTCGGAGAAAAAACAAGTGAAAACCCTGCAGTCAAAACTAGAAAAAACAGAGAAAGAAATTGAAAAGCTAGATGCAAAGTTAAAAAAGCAAACAGTGAAAGACACTAAAATTAATAAGGATAATGAAATAAAAGAAGACAAAATAAAAGAAAACAAAATAAAAGAAGAGGAAATAAAAGAAGAGGAAATTAAAGAGGAAGAAATAAAAGATCCCGAAATAAAAGAAGCGGAAATTAAAGATTCCGAAATTGCGGAGGCTGAAATTGCCGATGCCGATATTGCAGATACCGAAAACCCTGCAGAAGAAACCTCAGTAGATGATGGCAAAAGTGAATTAAATGATTTATTGCTACAAAAACTTATTGAAAAAATTGCCAACCTATTAGATAAAACCCAAACTACTAGAGAAGAAATTCAAGAACTACGAAACGAGATAGCGGCTTTCCTTGACAGCGACTTCTCCGACCCTGCAGCTCAGGGTGCATTAAAAAAAGAATATGACAAATTAAATAAAACAAAAGACATAGTGAATGTTATGGTATCGGGAGTAATTATCCTCGAAAAAGCAAAATCAAAGTTTGACTATTCAAGCATAGAATTAACAATAACAGATAAGGAAACATCTGAAATTATTGGCAGCTATAAACCTAATCCTAAAACAGGTAAATATTTATTTATTTTGAGCCCGAATAAAAACTACTCAATTAAAGCCGAAAGTGCCGGATTCCAAAAATATGAAGAAGACTATTTCACTGACGATAGTGATGAAACCTATGAAATCACTAAAGATATTCTATTAAAAAAACAAAAATAGCAACAATTACCGTTAATAGTAATTGCCTTAATTAGTTAATCGTGGCAGAAAAAAAGCCTTTCGAAATTACATTGTAAAATAACCCTAAAGTATATTTCATACTTAATTTAAAATATGAATTAAATAATGAGTACTACTGAAACAAATTTCGATTTTAAAATTAAATTGGTAACAATTATAGGGGCACGGCCCCAAATTATTAAGGCTGCCGCCTTGAGCAGAGCAATTAAAAATAAATTTGAAACTAAAATCCAAGACATTATAATTCATACCGGTCAGCATTATGATGCCAGTATGTCGGAAGTGTTTTTTGATGAATTAAATATCCCTCCCCCTCATTATAATTTAAATACCGGCTCTGAAAGTCATGGCAAACAAACCGCATCTATGCTTGCTGGAATAGAAGATATACTTATAAAAGAAAATCCTGATTGTATTGTAGTTTACGGCGACACCAATTCTACACTTGCCGCTGCATTAGCGGCCTCAAAATTACAAATACCAATAATACATATAGAGGCAGGATTAAGATCTTATAATAAATCAATGCCCGAAGAAATAAATCGAATTGTTTGCGACCATACAGCAACGCTTTTATTCTCTCCCACAATTTCTGGCTATAACAATTTAATAAAAGAGGGATTCAAGATAAATAATGCGCCCACTTATAATTCCGACAATCCGAAAATTTATCATTGTGGGGATGTGATGTACGACAATAGTTTATATTTTTCGGATATTGCCGAACAAAAAACAAATGTATTAAAAAACAATAATTTGCAAAAGGATGAATTTGTATTAGCTACCATTCATCGTAATAACAATACAGACAACCCAATAAGATTGAATTCATTGTTCAACTCTTTGCACAAAACAGCATTGAAAAATAAAATAAAGATTCTCCTTCCTCTGCATCCACGAACATCCAAACTATTGAAAAAAAATCTCTCGAGAGAACTATATGATGCGATACAGTTAAATACATACATGAAAACAATTCCCCCAGTTTCATTTTTAGAAATGATCGCATTAGAAAAAAATGCTAGATTAATTGTTACCGATTCAGGAGGTGTGCAAAAAGAGTCTTATTTTTTTAAGAAACCATGTATCATATTGCGCATGGAAACCGAATGGGTGGAATTAGTAAATTGCGGGGCTGCAATGCTCGTTGATGCTGATGAAAAAAAGTTTTCTGAAGCTTTTGAGCACTTTAGTAAAGAGAAAAAAATAAATTTTACAAATTTATTTGGTGATGGAAAAGCGGCAGAATTTATTTGCGAAGAAATTTTATTACATATTAAAAAGAAAAACAACAATAATTAAACTCCTTTTTAAAGGGGGCACAGGAGGCAAATGATATTAATATATACACATAAAATCACCAAACGGAATAAGTATGTTTTTAATTTAATATTTAAAGATGTTCTTGGTGTTGACTTTCAATTAACAACAGATGAGGCTTCTTTTATCAACCATAAAGGGGCCAAACTAAGTTATACAAATACTCCTTTGTGTGATGAATTGTTTTTTAATTCGCGCAATTTATTGTTCGAAACAGGTATTAATGAACAAAATATTTCTGTCTTTGATTTTGAAGGCAATAAAATATTTTACGCAACAGAAAAATCCTCCTCCTTACCATTCGATGTATTTGCTGCAAGCTTTTATCTTATTACCCGTTACGAAGAATATTTGCCCCACATTCGCGATGCTCATAATCGATTTGCGGCAGAAGAAAGCTTGGCTTTTAAAAACGGCTTTTTACAAAAGCCTGTTGTAAATACTTGGATAATCTGGGTTAAAGAATTAATTATTAACAAATACCCGGAAGTTGTTTTTAAAGAAAAAAAATATGAGTTTGTTTCTACCATTGACATTGACAATGCATATGCTTACCGCGAAAAGGGCTTTACAAGAAGCCTAGGAGGGTATTTAAAATCAGCCCTCAATTTTGATTTTGCAGAAATTGCAGAACGTACACGCGTATTATTAGGAATACAAAAAGACCCTTACGACACCTATGATTTCCAACTCGAAATAATAAAAAAATATAAATTAAAAAATATTTATTTTTTTTTATTAGGCGATTATGGCGTAAACGATAAAAACTTACCCATTGAAAGCCGAAAATTTCAATCTTTAATTAAGATGCTTAGCGATTATTCACAAATTGCTATTCACCCTTCTTACGGCTCTAATACCAGTAAAGAGCAATTGAAAAAAGAGGTGAATCGCCTATCAAAAGTAGTGCATTGTGAAATAACAAAAAGCAGACAACATTTTTTAAAATTAACGCTGCCAGAAACATACCGTAATTTAATAGATTTAGACATTACCGACGACTATACCATGGGATATGCCTCCCAAATAGGTTTTAGAGCAAGCTTCTGTAATCAATTTAATTTTTATGATTTGGATATGGAGTTGGAAACCAAATTAAAAATCCACCCCTTTGCTATTATGGAAGGTACTTTAAAGTACTATATGAAAATTCAGCGAGAAGATGCGATGCAAAAAATAAAACCATTAATAGACGAGGCAAGGGCTGTAAACGGATGCTTTATAAGTCTTTGGCATAACGATACACTAAGCAATCAAAAAACATGGCTGGGCTGGCATGCTATTTATGAAGAGATGGTGAAGTATGCCATGGAGCCCTCCAGCCAAGGAATACCCGATATAATAAAGCCCGTCAAACCAATGCCCGCAAATTGGCTTGCAAATGCATAAGTCTCAACTTTTTTTTATAAAAAATTTCAAATTCTATTATTGCCTAAGTTTATTATATTTATTTTTGATATCTATAAATAATGAAATACCCCCAGTTTATTTATGTTAATAAATTTTGTTTTAAAATACTCCCCAAATTTTTTAATCCATTGGGCAAAACAATTGAAAAAAAAATACCTTAGAAAACAATTACAGGAACAAAAAAAAAACAAATCTGGTATTTCTAAAGCAAAACTGATTGAAGATTTTAAAAAAATTGGAATAAAAAATGGAGACTCCGTATTGGTTCATAGCAGCTTAAGTAAAATTGGATTTGTTGATGGTGGGGCAGAAACAATTATTAATGCACTTTTTGAAATAGTAGGAGATCGCGGAACACTCCTATTTCCATCCTTCCCTTATTCAGGAAGAGCCAAAACATATTTAGAAAAAAAACCTTGCTTTCATATTAATGAAACACCTTCTCAAATGGGTGTTATTACAGAATATTTTAGAACTTCAGAAAACGTGTTCCGCAGCTTTCATCCTACCGACCCAGTTTGTGCAAAAGGGCCGCTGGCAGATTATTATACCAATTCTCATTTGGGACAAATCACCCCTTATAACGAAAATTCACCATTTAGAAAATTATGTAATAAAAATGGGAAAATATTAATGCTTGGCACAAAATTAAGTTCTTGCACTAGCTTGCACACCCTTGAAGATGCCGTTGATTTTAAATACCCCGTTTACGATTCAAAAATTTTTGACGTGAAAATGATTGACGCCAGCGGAAACGAGTATTTAACCAAAACCAAAGTACACAACCCTGTCTATTCATCAAAACGCAATTGTGATGCCCTAATGACAATGTTTGAATCTGAAAAAGTTTTGGCAAATGGAAAAATTGGAGCAGCAAAAAGTATACTAATAGATGCAAATAAAATGTTAGAAGTAATGATAAAAAAATATATTGAAAATGGCGTTACCATGTATACACCATTTGGGAGCTAATTTTAATTATTTTTGGCAAACCAATTCTGTAATAAAAAACAATATTGTTAGTCATAAAATAAAAATATTCTTTCTTTTGCAACTTATTTATTTTTAAATTTTATTATGAATATATATATTACACTTGATTATGAACTTTATTTTGGCGAAAAGCACGGAACAGTTTATAAATGTATAATCTTCCCTACAAATGAGTTAATTAAAATTGCCGAAAAATACAATGTAAGATTTACCTTTTTTATAGACGCCGGCTTTTTACTGAAATTAGATGAATTTAGATCAAAATATCCAACTTTAGAAGAGGATTACAAAGCTGTTACGGAACAAATTAAATATTTGTCTGAAACGGGTCACGATATTCAATTACACATTCACCCTCATTGGGAAGACAGCTATTATAATGGACTAAATTGGATCTTTGATTTGAAACGATATAAACTTGTTGATTTTAATGAAATAGAAATTGAAGACATTGTTGCCAAATATAAAAAAGTGCTGACAGATTTAACAGGAAAAAAAATATTCGCTTATAGAGCTGGTGGATGGTGCTTACAACCGTTTGGGAAGTTAAAAAGTGCATTTATTAAAAATGAAATAAGCTTTGATAGCAGTGTATTTAAAAACGGGTTTTATACCTCTAATCACTACAGCTACGACTTCAGAAGCGCTCCCGATAAAGATTTATACCGATTTGAAGAGGAGCCAGAAATAGAAAATACAATCGGCTATTTCACCGAACTACCAATAAGCGCTATTAAAAACTCTCCTTTGTTTTTCTGGAAACTTTTTTTACTCGGGCGAAAAAACCCTTATTTGCATAAACCTTTAGGTGATGGGATAGCCATGCCTGCGCCAGGACAAAGAAAAAAAATGTTAAGCCGTTATACTAATTGTACAGTTTGTATTGATGGGTATAACGCTAAATTATTACAAAAAGCATTAATGCAATTGCAGAAAAAAAAATTCAAACAAATGGTTGTAATAGGACACCCTAAAGCTCTTTCTCGTTATTCTATACAAAAGTTAGAGGAGTTCGTAAATAAAAATTGCAATAAAAATAATTTTACAACTTTTACAAAAAACTTTTAATGTTTTAAAATGATTAATTATATTGAACATAAAAATATTGATAAGCAAAAGTGGGACAGCTGTATTGAAAAAAGTCCTAACTCCTGTGTTTTTGTATATTCCTGGTACTTGGATATAGCATGCGAAAATTGGACAGCGCTTGTTTTAAACGATTATCAAGCTGTTTTTCCGCTCGCATCTAAATCGAAATTTAATACCTCCTATTTATACCAACCCTTTTTTACTCGTTATTTTGGAGTGTTTTCAGTATCAGGGTCAACGAACAATTTAACTACAGATTTTTTAAAAGCAATACCCCAAAAGTATAAGTACATCGAATATTGCTTGAAAGAACCAAATGACAACAATGTTTATTCAGAAAATAGTTTTCCATTATTGGGTTTTTTGCAAACACAAAGAAAATTTCAATTCTTGGAATTAATTACACCCTACGAAAATATTTACAAGAACTATTCCGTTAATACAAAGCGCAATATTAAAAAGGCGCTTAATGCTGGTTTTGAAATAAAATTTAATGTTGCGCCAGCACTTATCGTAAATCTTTTTAAATCAACAAAAGGCAAGGAATTAGAAATATTTAAAACAAAAGATTACGAAAGATTGCAATTATTAATGAACACCTTAGTAAATAAGAACAAAGCCGAATCCATTGCTGTGTATGATGAAAAAGACTGTTTATCTGCCGCTGCATTTTTTATGCACAGCAAAAATTGTTTTGTTTATTTGAAAAGTGGCGTAACGGAATATGGTAAAAGCAATGGAGCAATGCACCTTGTCCTCGACATATTTATTCGAAAATACGCAGCTACAAATCAGATACTAGATTTTGGTGGCTCCTCAGTTGAAACAGTGGCTAGGTTTTATAAGAATTTTGGAGCAAAAGATTGTGTATATTTACAACTGAAAAAAAACACACTTTCCCCTTTCGCAAAGTGGCTAAGTAAAAAAAGATAAGTTTATTATTCAATTTAGTTTTTAAAGTATTGCTGTTTAAAACCAACACTTCAAAAACATTAAATACATAGCTTTACGTTTAAAATTTTTAATAATTAATTAATATGGTGCACATTTTAGGGAGTAGCAATTCAATTTTTAATCAGTTTATTGCTGAGATAAGAGATGAAAAAATACAAAAAGACAGTTTGCGGTTTCGTAGAAATATAGAACGAATGGGGGAGATAATTAGTTACGAACTTAGTAAAACATTTGCTTACGAAACTCGTGAAATAACTACTTCGCTTGGTATTGCCAGTGTTCCTCTGATAAAAGAGCAGCCTGTTATTGCTAGCATATTACGTGCTGGCTTGCCTCTCCACCAAGGCGTTTTAAATTATTTTGACCGTGCAGAAAATGCTTTTATTTCAGCGTATCGAAAACACCATAAAAATGGAACTTTTGACATTAAATTAGAGTATTTAGCTTGTCCTGATATTAATGGCAAGGTTCTGATATTATGCGACCCCATGCTTGCTACAGGAGCTTCCATAGTGCTAACATACAAAGCTCTGCTTTTGCGAGGCAAGCCCTTACATACCCATATTGTTACCCTAATAGCAAGCGCAGAAGGTGTGGAATATGCAAAAAAAAACTTGCCTGAAAATGTAACGATATGGTGCGGCGCTGTTGACGAAGAGCTAACGGCAAAGTCATACATAGTTCCTGGGCTTGGCGATGCTGGAGACTTAGCTTTTGGAAAAAAAATACAATAGAAATTTATTTGGCATGCAAACGAAAGTTTAAAATGCAGGTCTTTATTATATCTATTAATATTTAGTAAGCACAAAAAAAATATAAATCAATAATTTTATGGAATACCTGCTATCAATTATATCTGTTTTTTTGATGAGCACGGTTAAATTTGTTTTCGGCGGACTGCCTCTAGCTTTTAGCCTTGGGTTTTCCTTTTTTGAAACATTAACAATTACCTCGGCAGGAGGATTGGTAGGTGTAACATTTTTTGTTTACATGAGCGACGAAATAATCGCATATTTTAAAAAACGGGCGCAACGTAAACTAGATAATCGGATTGCGCCTCTTACCAAAAAAGTATTTTCCCGTAAAAATAAAATTATTGTAATTGCAAAAAAACGCTTTGGTTTGTTGGGGATTGCGCTTTTAACCCCATTGCTGTTTTCTATACCAATAGGCTGCTTTTTGGCGGTTCGCTATTTTAAAGACAAACAGCGCATATTAATTTATATGTATTTAGCTGTTTTATTTTGGTCTGCTACTATTTCATCTTTCAAACTGCTATTTTAATGAGGGACTATGAACACATATTTTTTGATTTAGATCGTACAATTTGGGACTTTGAAACTAACTCCAATGAAACACTTTACGAACTAGCGGATAAATATAATCTTGCTGATAAAGGCATTTGTAATACAGCTGAATTTATTGCTATCTACATTCAAATTAATAATAGAATGTGGGAAGAGTATGGCAAAGGCTTAATTAATAAAAAAACATTAAGAAACAATCGCTTCTATGAAGCTCTTTGTAAATATGGTGTCGATGATAAAAAATTAAGCGTAAAATTTGCAAATTATTATATTTCCTATTCTCCTTTAAAAACAAAT
Organism: Chitinophaga pinensis; assembly: GCA_945865315.1. Classification (GTDB taxonomy): domain Bacteria; phylum Bacteroidota; class Bacteroidia; order 2-12-FULL-35-15; family 2-12-FULL-35-15; genus 2-12-FULL-35-15. Next base: position 34,020 of record CAMBDK010000003.1, read on the forward strand.
TTATTACCCCACGCCTTAGAAGTTTTAAAATATTTAAAAAATAAGTACCCCCTTCATATTATTACTAACGGATTTGAAGAAGTTCAGTATAAAAAAATTAAAAACTGTGGCTTAGAAATTTATTTTGATGAAATAATCACTTCGGAGAGAACAGGCTATAACAAGCCCGATATCCGCATGTTTGAATATTCACTTAATTTAGTTAAAGCCCAACCTAATAGGAGCTTAATGATTGGCGATAATCTAGCTGCCGATATAATTGGTGCACGTAATGCTGGTATTCAACAAGTTTATTTTAACCCAAACGAATGTAAACATGCTGAAAATATTACTTTTGAAATAAAAAAATTAAATGAGTTAATTAATATTCTTTAATACCATATTTATAAATATTGAGAATAATTTTTTAAAAAACACCAACATCAATTTGTTTTTAATCCCGTCAATTAGTTTATTTTCTAACAATAAACAATACAATTCCCGCTTAATTTGTCTCTGCACCCAACAATTTTCACCACAACTAACTGAAAATCTGATAAATATGAATAAGAAAAAATAATCACTTTGTTTTGTTTACCTTAACGGATAAAGTGTTATTTTTGACCATTGTTTTCATAATTATAAAAACACACCAATTAAACCATTTTGAAATGAAATTCAAATTTATCAAATTTAAAGGATCAATAGCTTTATTATCAATTTCCACAATCTTAGCCTCAGGCTGTGGTAGCGATAGCACAAAAAAAACAGATGAAGAGCCCCCGGTAGATACAGCCCAAAGCGCTTTGATAAATATTAGTGGGGAAATTTTTAGCATCCCTTCTCCTATTCAAACAGCGCTTTTAATAAAATCTAGTGGCGCCAGTTATAGCAAAGGGATTTTAAACGACCCCCGTAAAACTGTTCAATATACAAGCAATTTTGCAAAAGCTTTAAACCTTGGGGTTTACGGTGCTGACTTAGGTTACGTAACTATATACGATCAATCACAAGACGCTATTGGTTATTTAACGGCAGCAAAAAAACTAACCGATGCCCTCGGTATATCTGGTGCTTTTGATGCAAAAACAATTGAGCGTTTCACCAAAAACCTTGGCAATAAAGATTCTATGTTGGTATTGGTTGGAGTTGCCTATCGTTCAAGTGATGCCTACTTAAAAAGCAACGACCGCAATGATGTAAGCGGACTTGTTCTTGCTGGTGGATGGATTGAAAGCTTATATTTTACTACTGACATTTATAAAAACAAACCTAAAGAAGAGGTTAAAGAGAGAATTGCAGAGCAGAAATTGTCTTTGCAGAGCTTAATAAAATTATTAACGCCTTTTTATAGCCAACCGGAATACACAAAGTTCATAGATGGTTTATATGACCTTTCTACTGTTTATGAAAGTGTTGAATTTAAATACACGTTTATTAAGCCAACAACGGATGCAGAAAAGAAAACAACAACTATTAACAGTAAAACCGAAGTGAAAATTACTGCTGAACAAATTGAATCAATTACACAAAAAGTAAAAACAATTAGAGATCTTATTATTAGTTAATCAAACAAGTTTGAAACAAAAACCAACACCATTCTTATTTAATAGGTTTTTGCAAATAAAATAATTGGGAGCTAGTATATTAAGTTCTAATTAATAAGGGATTTGGTAATTTGAAAAAAACAATGGTGAGAAAAAGCAAACCGCTTTTTAAAAATACCAAATAAAGTAAAAATAAAATTAGGGCTTTTAAAAAAATATTAACACAAAGAAATTTTATAAATAAAGTAAATTAAGCTAAAATATGAAAAAGAGAATATTAAAATGCGTGCTAATAATTTTTGGATTGGCAATTACAAATGCCTCTTCAGCTCAAATGTCAGATACAACTGCTAATATCTGTGCTAAACATTTTGAAAATAAATTTATTTCTGATGGGCAACAATATCGTGCTTTACTAATGAACACCGATGAAACAGCAGAGTTTCACGTTACTTTGTATGGAGGCACCCGTTATCGTATTGCCGCATGTAGCGGATTAAATGATGGGGACTTGATTTTTTCTTTGTATGATAATGATACAGAAAGAAACTTGTTATTTACCAATAAAGATTTTAAAAATGCACCTTATTGGGATTTTAAAGTTACCAACACCCTTGATTGTATAATTGAAGCTAAACTTGACAGCGAAGGATCAAAAAGCTCGGGCAGAGCTGTTGTTTTAATTGGATTCAAACAATTAAAATAAGATAATAATAATTCTGTAAAAAAAAGACATTAACTACTGAGGTGTTAATGTCTTTTTTTTACAGTAATTTTTAAAAAATACTTAATTACAAACTTATTTTACTGCATATTTTCTAATTAATAACTATATTAAGCAATTTCAGTTAGTTTTTAGACTTTTATAATATATATGAGCGAAAAGATATTAATAGCCTTAATGCAAATGTTTTCAATTATTGCCAAAGTAGATGGCATTAATGATATCGGACGCTTAATTGTGCAGTCCTTTTTGAAACAACAATTAAATCAGGCTTTAGTAAGCAAATACCTTGCAATATTTGATGAGTTTTTGGAGGCGCATCATCAAGTAACTAAAAGAAAAGACGGTTCGGCAAAACGAACCTCCCTTAATTCGGTTAAGGTATTAAAAATTTGCACCCAGATAAATGCCGAGCTTACCCAGGTTCAAAAAATTGTTGTTCTATTACGCCTACTCGAATTCATCAGCTCTAACGAAGAAATCTCCGAACAGGAATTAGAATTTGTTACAACGGTTGCCGAAACATTTAATATAGCTGATGAGGAATTTAAACGCTGTATGAATTTTGTTCAAGCAAAAGGAAACATAATTTCCGACTCTTCAAAAATTTTAATAATTGATAGCGAAAGCTCCCATAATTTTATAGATGCTAAACATATTTATGCCGAAGGGATAGATGGAAATGCCCGTGTATTATGGATTTCTAGTGTTAATATTTACGTGCTTATTTATTTTGGGAAAAGTGATTTATACCTTAATGGGCAGGTTTTATTTCAGGGGAAAGTGTTTATTTTCACCCCCGGTTCTTCTATACGCAGTTCAAAAGTAAATCCTATCTATTATAGCGATATTTTAAGCTCATTTATGAGCGATACAAATAAAGCAAAAGTTTCATTTGTTGCTAAAAACCTCGAATTCAAATTTGCTGGCGGCAAGCTGGGCTTAAGGGATATTAATTTCAGTGAGGAGTCTGGCAAGCTCATAGGTATTATGGGGGGCTCTGGCGCAGGAAAATCAACCCTGCTCAATGTTTTAAATAGTAATGACAAGCCTAGCTTCGGTTCTGTAAAAATTAACGGCATTAACATACACACCGAAAAAAATAAAATTGAAGGGATCATCGGTATGGTTTCCCAAGATGATTTATTAATTGAAGAGTTAACCGTTTTTCAGAACCTTTTTTATAATGCCAAACTTTGCTTTGGCGATAAAAGCGACGAAGTAATTTCCGAAATGGTGAAAGAAGTTTTAACAAACATTGGTTTGATTGAAACCCTAAATTTAAAAGTAGGTAGCCCCTTAGAAAAAACCATTTCTGGGGGACAACGCAAACGTTTAAACATAGCTCTAGAATTAATTCGCGAACCAGCTGTTATGTTTGTTGACGAGCCTACGTCAGGCCTTTCATCAAGAGATTCTGAAAATATTATGGACTTGCTAAAAGAGCTTGCCCTAAAAGGAAAACTGGTTTTTGTAGTAATCCATCAGCCTTCGTCTGACATTTTTAAGATGTTTGACAAATTGATGATACTTGATGTTGGCGGTTACCCTATTTATTATGGAAATCCGGTAGATTCCGTAATTTATTTTAAAACCCTAGTAAATCATGCAAACTCCGACGAAAGTGAATGCGTAGTATGTGGAAACGTTAATCCAGAGCAGGTTTTTAATATTATCGAATCCAAAGTATTGGATGAGTTTGGTAATATTACTCAAAATCGTAAAATTTCAGCCAAAGAATGGAATGAAAGTTATAAAAACAAAATTGAAAAAAAGGTTGAAGATATAAGTAATGTTCTTGAAATGCCTCAAAGCAGGTTTAAAGTACCTAGTAAATTAAAACAATTTAAAGTATTTGTAACCCGCGATGTATTATCAAAACTAACCAATACCCAATACTTATTAATTAATTTCTTAGAAGCGCCTATACTGGCTTTCATTCTTGCATTCCTTGTTAAGTATTTTAATACCGATTTATCTAATAAGGTAGGCTATGTATTTCGCGAAAATGAAAACTTACCTGCCTACGTCTTTATGGCTGTTGTAGTTGCTCTTTTTATAGGCCTAACAGTAAGTGCTGAAGAAATTATTAGAGATCGAAAAATTCAAAAAAGAGAATCCTTTCTTAATTTAAGTAAAGGAAGTTACTTGTGGTCGAAAATTACCATCATGTTTGTTTTGTCAGCAATCCAAACCTTCTTATTTGTTATGGTTGGCAATTCTGTTTTGGAAATTAAGGGCATGTATTCTGAATATTGGCTCGTATTATTTAGCTCCTCCTGCTTTGCAAACATGCTCGGACTAAATATTTCTGCTAGTTTTAATTCCGCCGTTACTATTTATATATTGATTCCTTTTTTAATTATCCCTCAATTATTATTGAGTGGTGTAATTGTGAAATTTGATAAGTTAAACCCAAGTATTTCATCTCAAAATTTCGTGCCCTTTACAGGAGAAGTAATGACCTCCAGGTGGGCTTTTGAAGCACTTGCCGTGAAGCAGTTTAGGGATAATAAATTTAATAAAGACTTATATAAATTTGACAGAGGAATAAGTATATCCATTTATAAAAAAGATTATTGGCTGATCGATTTGATGAAAAAAATAGATTTTTGCGAAAATAGCTGTAAAAATGGCACACAAAAGCAAGAAGTTATTGCCGCATTAAAAATGATAAAAAATGAAATTAATAAAGAATTAACTCTTTTAGGAAAAGAAAACCTAAGTTTTGATGGCTTATCCAATTTAAAAATAGAAACATTCACCCCTTTGGTTGCCAAAGATATTCGAGATTTATTAGCCACACTGAAAGTTCACTATATTAATAATTATAAAAGATATAGCGATGCGAAAGATAAAAAGGTAGCAAAACTAAATAAAGACAGCTTGTCTCAAGTAAATTATCTGCAAATTAAAGATGATTACGAAAACGAAAGCATGATAGATTTGGTGACCAACAGAAATTCCTTCTACAAAATATTAGATTTAAATGGGGCGTACATACAAAAAACAAACCCTGTTTATCTTGACCCTGTTGAATCTAACTTTGGCCGAGCTCATTTTTTTGCTCCCCGTAAGAAATTTTTAAATAGGTATTATGATACCTTTGTGTTTAACTTGTGCATAATTTGGGGAATGTCATTAATATTAGGGCTTACCCTCTACTTTGACATTTTAAAGAAATTTATTTCCTTTCTCGAAACTGTTTTCAGCAAGCTCGGCAAAAAAAATACTGCCTTATAAGTTATCTACCTTTAAAACCTCATTTTTTTCCCTTGCTCTGGAATTAAAAAAGCAGGCTTTCTATGTGGTATTTATCTTAACAAACTTAGGTATAATCGGCTCAAACCCCTCCGACAAAAGCTCTAGATAAACTCCGGCCGCCATAACTCCTCCTTCGACTTCGCTCAGGACAGGCTCAGCCTTTTCTGGCTCACGCGCCACTTCTTTAAAGCATGTTTTTACAATATTTTGTCTACCAATTTAACAGCAAATATTAAGGAAAAAAATAGCGGTTTTTTATAAGAAAGCGATGATAGTTTTTTATCAAAATTTATTTTACCGTTATTAAATACTATATTCGCAATTCAATAATATGGAGACCGATGTCAAAAATTAGAAAGAACGAAGCATTAGATTATCATTCACAAGGCAAGCCAGGGAAGATTGAAGTTGTTCCAACTAAGCCGCACAGCTCCCAGCGAGATCTTTCATTAGCCTACTCCCCGGGAGTAGCAGAGCCTTGTTTGGAAATTGAAAAAAATCCTGAAGACGTTTATAAATACACAGCAAAAGGAAATTTGGTAGCCGTTATATCCAACGGCACCGCTGTTCTTGGGCTTGGTAACATAGGGGCTTTAGCTTCAAAGCCTGTTATGGAAGGGAAGGGCTTGTTGTTTAAAATATTTGCTGACATCGATGTATTCGATATTGAAGTGGATGCAACCGACATCGATTTGTTTGTAAACACCGTAAAGGCAATCGCCCCTACATTTGGAGGTATTAATTTAGAAGATATTAAATCGCCAGAATGTTTTGAAATTGAACGCCGATTAAAAGAGGAGCTAAATATTCCTTTGATGCACGACGATCAGCATGGTACTGCTATTATATCATCCGCAGCATTGCTAAATGCCTGTGAAGTAGCGAAGAAAAAAATTGATAAAGTAAAAATTGTGGTTAACGGAGCAGGCGCATCGGCAATATCCTGCGCTAAGCTATACCTTGCTGTAGGTGCAAAAAAAGAAAATATTGTGATGCTCGATAGCAAAGGGGTTTTAAGTACAAGTAGAAAAGATTTAGATGAACAAAAAAAATTCTTTGCATCCTCCACTTCAAAAGCAACAACACTAGAGGAAGCAATGAAAGATGCCGATGTATTTGTAGGGCTTTCTAAAGGCAATATAGTAAATCAAAAAATGATACAATCGATGGCAAAACGCCCAATTGTATTTGCATTGGCTAACCCCGACCCCGAAATCCCTTATGCCGATGCCATAGCTGCGCGTCCCGATATTATTATGGCAACAGGTAGAAGCGATCACCCTAATCAGGTGAATAATGTGCTAGGATTTCCATTTATTTTTCGTGGTGCTTTGGATGTGCGAGCAACACAAATTAATGAAGCAATGAAATTGGCGGCAGTTTATGCCATTGCAAAGCTTACAAAAGAGCCCGTTCCCGATGCCGTTAACTTGGCCTATGATTCTAAAAATATTTCATTTGGGCCTAATTATATTATTCCGAAACCTCTCGATTCCCGCTTAATATATACAGTGGCTCCCGCTGTAGCAAAAGCTGCCATAGAATCGGGCGTTGCGCAGCATATCATTAATGATTGGGATGCCTATAAACAAGTATTGATTAACAGATTAGGCCTTGATAGTAAACTTATCAGAAGCCTAACCAATAAAGCGAAACAAAATCCTAAGCGTGTTGTATTTACGGAAGCCGATAATTATAAAATTTTAAAAGCAGCACAACAAGTATATGATGAAGGCATTGCAAAGCCTATATTGTTAGGTAATGTGGATAAAATTAGAAAATTAATTGAAGAAAACAATTTGGATTTAGGCGATATCCCAATAATTGATTCAAGAGGGTCTTTGGAAGAGGGTAGAAGAGCAATTTTTGGTGATCTGTTTTTTAACAAACGAAAACGAAGAGGCTTTACGGCCTACGAGGCAAAAAAAATAATGCGGGAGAGAAATCATTTTGGAGCAATGATGGTGGAGACAGGTGCTGCCGACGCAATGATTTCGGGGCTAACTCGTAAATATGGCGACCCTATAAGCACTGCATTGCAAATTATTGGTGTGCAAGAAGGAGTAAACAGAGTAGCCGGCATGTATATTCTTAATACAAATAAGGGGCCCTACTTTTTTGCTGATACCACAATGAATGTTAACCCCTCGGTTCAGGATTTGGTAGATATAACAGTGCTTACAGCTAATAGTGTTAAACAATTTAATATTACGCCACGCATTGCATTATTATCATATTCAAATTTTGGTTCTGCCGAAGGGGAATTGCCTAATAAAATGAGAGATGCAACAGAAATTCTGCATAAAAATTATCCGGGAATGATTGTAGATGGAGAAATGCAAGCCAATTTTGCTCTTAACAACGATTTGTTAAAAGAGCAATTTCCATTTTCTAATTTGGTGGATAAAAAAGTAAATACACTCATTTTTCCTAACCTGGCATCGGGCAATATCGCTTATAAATTAATGCAGGAATTAGGGGGTGCCGAAGCTATTGGGCCTATTCTAATTGGGATGAAGAAGCCAGTTCATATATTACAATTAGGAAGTTCTGTGCGCGAAATAGTAAACATGATAATAATTGCTGTTGTTGACGCGCAATCAAGAAAATAAAAGTTATAATTAATGCCCCATTCATATTCAACACTTTTGGGTGCTAATAAATAGCTGCTTGTGATTTTTAGAAGGGGGCCCTAAAAGCGCTTCCTATGGCATAAAAAAGCATCTCTTTACAGATAAAAAACAGACAGTAAAATGATTTATCACATTGAAGGAAAATTAGTTGAAAAAACACCAACTTATGCGGTTATAGATGCTGCAGGGGTAGGTTACGTCATGCAGATTTCGTTAAATACCTTTTCGAAAATTGGGGATACTGAAAAATGTAAATTATTTACCGAACAAGTTTATGTAAGGGATGACATGCCACGATTTTTTGGTTTCATGGATATTGCCGAACGAAATTTGTTCAGGCAGCTCGTTTCTGTATCGGGTGTTGGAGGTACAAGTGCTTTACTAATGTTGTCGTCCTTGAGTTCTGAGGAAATACAAAATGCGATTGTTACAGGCAATGTTACACTCCTTAAAAGTGTGAAGGGGATAGGTGAAAAAACGGCACAACGAATTATTGTAGATTTAAAAGATAAAATGGGCAAAGGGCCTGTTTCATCTGATTTTTTCTTATCATCGCACAATATTTTAAAGTCGGAAGCGTTATCTGCTTTGGTTATGCTTGGATTTAACAAATTGTCGGCGGATAAAACACTTGATAAAATTATTAAAACAGAAGGAGCAGGACAGTCAGTGGAACAATTAATAAAGTCAGCTCTCAAAAGTCTTTAATTGCTCGCTTTTATTTAATCTCCTTAGGAGAGGAGGAACAAACAAATTTTTAAATAAATATATATGGAATAAAACTACAAAAAAAAGTTTAATTGTAAGTTGTGGCAAAAACCGGCACTAAATATTTATTTACTGGAGCATTTTCTGTTGGATTACTCTCTCTGTTCTTTAGCACTAACGCAAGGATTAATCTCTATAATCCTAGCGTAAGTTACAATGCGCATCAGTTTGCAAAAAAAAATATATTAAATACCTCTGATGTTTTTATAAACGAAGAATTAACATATTCTAAAATTCTTCCTTTTGCAATTGATACCCCGCAAACCGATACAACAATCAACCTTAAATATGATTTTGCCGATCAATCTGCAAACGACCCATTAAATTATCCCAATTCGGGCGGATTAATGCTTAACAACCCCTCTAACGTTAATACTAACGTAGAATACGATCCAACTAGCGGTAATTTTAATATCGATCAGAAAATGGGTGGCGCCAATTATCGCCCCCCTACTTATATGGATAGTGAAGAGTACCAGAATTATATTTTTAAAAAACAAGTAAAAAAATATTGGAATACCCGCTCGGATGCCGAAACACAAAACAATCAGGCGCAGAATAAACCTATCATTCCCAAGCTGAATGTAGGGGGGGAGATTTTCGATCGTATTTTTGGAGGCAATACTGTTGATATCCGACCAAACGGATCTGCTGAATTAATTTTTGCATATAACGGTACCAAAACCGAAAACCCCGCTATTCCTGTAAGAAATCGTAAAGTAAACACCTTCGACTTTAATGAAAGGATTCAGTTAAATGTAACAGGTAAAATTGGCACCAAATTAAACTTAACAACCGCCTATAATACAGAAGCCATGTTTGATTTTGAAAATCAAATGAAACTCGGTTATGCTGGTGAGGAAGATGATATCCTTAAAACTATTGAAACGGGTAACGTTACAATGCCATTAACAGGGACCTTAATTACAGGCAGCCAAACACTTTTCGGGGTTAAAACTAAATTGCAATTTGGCCGACTAACTGTTACTGGATTATTGTCGCAGCAAAAAGGTAAGAAATCGGAAGTGGAAGTGGCTGGTGGGGCGCAGATAAGCAAGTTTGAAGTACTTGGAGACGCCTATGAAGTAAATAAACATTTTTTTATATCGCATTATTTTCGTGATAATTTCAATACTGCATTAGCAGGATTGCCTTTTATTAACTCTGAAATAAATATTAATCGCATTGAGGTTTGGATTTTAAATACCAATACTTCTACTAATGATATAAGAAGTGTGGTAGCTTTTTCTGAATTAGCCGAAGGATCCAATCATATTCCATCGGATCAAACCTACCTGAATGATATGGATCCGGGGAGCCTCCCTTTTAATGGGCAAAATAATTTATATAGTAACATTATCGCCGACTCGGTTGTTAGAACCATTAATACCACTATTTCCAGGCTAAATACCCTCTCGTCAAACACACTTAAACAAACTATAAACTATGAGTTAATTGCTTCTGCACGTAAATTGCAGCCATCAGAATTTACATTAAACCCAAGACTAGGATTTGTTTCCCTCAACCAACAGTTAAACCCGGATCAGGCCCTTTCCGTAGCTTATCAATACACCCTTAATGGACTTGTTTATCAAGTTGGAGAGTTTTCTGATGGCGGTATTAGTGCACCTAAGGCGCTGTATACTAAAATGCTGAAAAGTACAGCCATAAATACAAAGCATCCTATGTGGAATTTGATGATGAAAAATATTTATTCTATCGGTGCTTTTCAAATTAATCCACAGGATTTTAAATTAAATATTATGTACAATAATTTGCAGACAGGCACGGATATAAATTATTTGCCTGTACCAACTGCAGAAACAGGCATTCAGGGAAAAACGCTAATACAGTTGTTAAATTTGGATAGGATCAACCAACAGAATGATCAATTAGCCGATGGTGTTTTTGATTTTATTGATGGGGTAACCATTAATGCGAACAATGGTCGTGTTATATTTCCTGTGGTAGAGCCTTTTGGAGATTATTTACGATCCAAATTTATTCCCTCGGGAACTCTTGCAAACAGTTATGTGTTCGACCAGCTGTATGATTCTACAAAAACAATCGCTCAGCAATTTCCTCAGCTTAACCGGTTTAAATTAAAGGGGTCCTACTCCTCCTCCTCTGGCTCCGACATATCCCTTGGCGCACCCAATGTGCCGCAAGGGTCGGTAACGGTTACAGCAGGAGGTGTAAAGCTTACCGAAAACCTAGATTATACAGTAGATTATACATTGGGACGCGTGAAAATTATTAATGACGGCGTTTTAAATTCGGGAACACCCATTAAAATTGCATTGGAGAGCAATGCTTTGTTTGCCATTCAACAGAAAACTTTAATGGCTACCCACCTTGATTTTAAGATAAATAAGGATTTTAATGTAGGAGCAACGGTAATGAATTTAACGGAAAGACCCTTAACGCAAAAAGTAAATATTGGTGATGAGGCAATAAGAAATACGATTTTTGGTTTCGAAGGGAATTATAGAGCGGAAGCGCCGTTTATAACTCGTTTCATTGATAAGATTCCGTTTCTTGAAACAAAAGCTGTTAGCACCATAACAGCCGCTGCCGAATATGCATACCTAATTCCTGGACACAGCAAAGCAATTGGTAAAAATGGTAATTCATACATTGATGATTTTGAAGGTAGCCAGTCAACAATAGATTTACGATCACAAAGCTCCTGGGTGCTGTCGAGCACCCCTCAAGGACAGCCAGCTTTATTTCCCGAAGGTAATTTGGCAGATAGCTTGGCATATGGCTTTAACCGCGCCAAACTAGCTTGGTATGTTATTGACCCATTATTTTTGCGCGAAACAACCGGCCTTACTCCTGCAAACATTTCAGAGGATGATATGTCTAATAATTTTGCCCGTGAAGTAGCTGAAACGGAGGTTTTCCCTAATAAACCCATTCCTAATGGAATACCCCCTAATGTAGCAACTTTTGATATGGCATATTATCCAAATGAACGAGGGCCCTATAATTATGAAACGGCACCTGTTCCAGGAATATCTTCAGGATTGGACGCTAATGGAAATTTAAATGATCCGGAAAAAAGATGGGCCGGAGTTATGCGCTCCATTCAAACCAATGATTTTGAAGCCGCAAATGTGGAGTATATCCAGTTTTGGGTGATGGACCCTTTCAATACGGATAATGCAGGGGGACAAACACCCCTTAATGCTACCGGATCAAGTACAACTGGTGAATTGTATTTTAATATCGGAAATGTTTCTGAGGATATTCTGCGCGACAACTATAAAAGTGCTGAAAATGGCTTGCCTACAACGGTTAATCCTGCCGCTACAGTAAATACTGATTGGGCTATCGTGCCTTCTGTACAGCCGCTTTTAAATACTTTTAACAACGATCCTGTCGAACGACCTTTTCAAGATGTAGGATTGGATGGCGTAGGGTCGGGGACAGCAATTACAGAGCAAAGTTTTTTTAGTAATTATCTTAATTCCTTGCAAGGCGTTGTTTCGGCTGGCGCCGCCGCTGCAATTTCTGCCGACCCTTCAAATGACGACTTTCATTATTTCCGTGGTTCTGATTATGACAATGCGAATGTTAAAACAGTGAATCGGTATAAAAATTTTAATGGGATGGAAAACAATTCCCGTACCACAGAGCAATCCCCTGAAAGCTACCCTACTTCAGCTACTTTAACGCCTAATATTGAGGATATAAACCGTGATAATAATTTAAGCACGGTAGAAAGTTATTACCAATATCATATCAGTTTAAAGCCAAGTGATTTTGCTTCGGGCGTAGGGACTAATTATATCACTAATGTGTATTCTACCTCTGGCCAAAACATAAAGAATGGGGCCGCCAAACCTATCACCTGGTACCAATTTAGAATCCCTATTAAATCGCCGGAACGTAAGGTAGGGTCTATTGAAAACTTCCAATCTATTCGTTTTATTAGAATGTTTTATAAGAATGTTGATAAACCAATTATATTACGTTTTGCTCGATTAGAATTAGTGCGCAGCGAATGGCGCAAATATGGTTTTGATTTAATACAGCCAGGTATTTACATTCCAAACGATGAAGCGAATACCCTTTTTGATATTTCTGCCGTTAGCATAGAGGTGGATGGCAGTAAACAGCCAGTAAACTATGTGCTGCCTCCCAATATTAACCGACAAATAAATGCAGCATCGGCAAATTTAATTGCTTTAAACGAACAAGCCATGTCCCTTACTGTTTGTAATTTAAAAGATGGGGAATCGCGCGCCGCATTTAAAAACACCTCCTTGGATGTTCGCTCCTATAAAAAACTTCAAATGTACTTTCATGCCGAACCTTCAGCAAATACAAGTGAAAATTTAAATAATAACGACCTTCACGCTTTTATTCGCTTGGGTACCGATTATACAGACAATTTTTACGAATACGATATTCCTTTATTGGTAACTGCTCCCGGTAATTATAACGGAACCAATACCGATGATCAATACAAGGTATGGCCCGAAGCAAATGACATGGTTTTAGAATTTAGTAAATTACAAGAGGCGAAATTGGCTCGTAATAAAAGTGTTGGGAATACCAGCTTTTCCGAATACTTTGTAATGGATGGAAATAGGAAAATTACAGTGAAAGGTAATCCTAATTTAAGTGCCATCAAAACAATGATGATAGGTATAAGAAACCCTAAAAAAGCTGGAACAGATGGTTCCGATGATGGCTTGTCGAAGTGTGGCCAAATGTGGGTGAACGAATTGCGGCTAACGGATTTTGAAGAAGGGGGGGGCGGTGCCGCAACGGCAAGGGTTACAGCTAAGCTTGCCGATTTTGGAACATTGTCACTTGCTGGGAATTATTATGCTCCCGGTTTCGGAAGTTTAGAAAATAAGGTAAGCGAGCGTAAACGCGCTACTTTAAAGCAATACGACATTACATCCAGTTTTGAACTTGGAAAGTTTTTGCCAACCGACTTTAATGTGCGTGTTCCTATTTATGTTGGGCTTTCCGAAACATTTATTACACCACAGTTTAATCCACTTGACCCAGATATTCTTTTAGATCCTTTGCTAGAAGATCCAACAATTACTCCCGCTGAGCGTGCGGCATTAAAAGTTGCCACCCAGGACTATACCAAACGAAAGAGCATTAACTTTACTAATGTAAAAAAAGAAAAAGGGAAAGGGTCTAAAAAAAGCCATATTTATGATATCGAAAACTGGGCAGCATCTTACTCTTATAACGAGCTTTTTAAGCGAAATGTGAATCTAGAATACGATTCAACAAGAAACCATAAAGCGGGATTAATATATAGCTTTGCCCCTAGCCCAAAAAATTTCAAGCCCTTTGGTAAAACAAAATTATTAAAGTCGAAAAATTTGCTTTTAATAAAAGACATCAATTTTTATCTCTTTCCAAATAAACTAGGGTTTTCTACAGACATAGAACGTGCATACAATACAGCTAAAGTTCGTGATATAACTTCAGAAGAAATGCTTATAATACCCACATACAATAAACGATTTGTGATGAATAGGAATTACGATTTGAAATTTGATTTAACAAAAGCCCTTAAACTTGATTTTGTTGCTACAAATGAATCTCGCGTGTTAGAACCACCGGGAGTAATCGACACTTTTGAAAAAAGAGATACCCTGAAAAAAAATTTTTTGGAAGGAGGAAAAACAACACAATACAACCATCAGTTTAATGTAAACTATACAATACCCATAAACAAGCTCCCATTGCTTGATTTTACAACCGCTTCAGTTAGATATACCGGAACGTATAATTGGGTGCGCGCTCCATTTAAAGCAGATTCCTTGGGTAATATTATTCAAAACTCTCGCGTGATATCATGGACAGGAGCAGCAAATATGGTAACTCTTTATAATAAAGTTCCATACTTTAAAAAAATTAATCAAAACTCAAATAAAAAAGCCATTGAAAAAGGAGGTATAAAAATTCCGGCGATAAAAGTCCCAATATTAAAAGATAAAGAGGGTAAGATAATAACAGATACTACAAAAAAAGAAAATAAAAACCCCTCTGTAATATTGGAATACATTGCAAGAATATTGATGAGCGTGAAAAACGTGAATTTAACCCTTGCTACAAACGAAGGCACTGTATTGCCTGGATACGGGCAGTTCACCAATATGATAGGAATGGATGGCCGTTTTGCAGGGCCTACACCAGGTTTTGTTTTTGGTGACCAAAAAGATATACGCGACGACGCTATTAAAAACGATTGGTTAGTGAAGCGCCAATCTTTAAATACACCATTTACAAAAACAAATAGCCTAAATATTAATGCACGCGCAAATTTGGAGCCAATACCAAATTTTAAAATTGAAGTTACGGCAATTCAAACAAAATCAAATAACGCAAGTGAATTTTTTAGGTGGAACAGAGATAGCGCTCAGTTTTTACACCAATCGCCTATGGAAACAGGGGCTTTCAGCATGTCTTTTTTATCCTATAGCACATCCTTTAAAGACGGAGAAGAAATATTTAAACGTTTTTTAAATTCACGAGGAGAGGTTTCAAATCGTTTGGGAGCCGAAAACGACTCCTCCTTATCTATTATAAATGGCTTTGCCGAAGGCTATAACCCTACCTCACAGGACGTTTTGATTCCGGCCTTTATTGCAGCATATTCAGGAACAAACCCAGCTTCTGTTGGGATTAGCGCATTCCCTACTATACCATTGCCTAACTGGCGTATAACTTATGACGGATTATCAAAACTAGAGGCAATTAAAAAATATTTTAAATCCATCACCTTTAGCCACGCCTACCGTTCTACCTATAGTGTTAGCAGTTATATTTCAAATTTATTATATACCGACCCTGATAAAGATGGTTATACCGGAGTTAAGGAAGCTATTTCAAACATTCCTACTAACCGCAATTTTTTAGCGAAAAATCTTATGAATACAATAACTATTACCGAACAGTGGAGCCCACTTATCAAGATGGATATAGCGCTTAAAAACAGCATGTTAGTGAATTTTGAATATAAAAAAGACAGAAACTTATCCTTAGGACTCACAAGTAAAACAATAACCGAAGTTGCAGGAAGTGAAATTGTTATTGGCACAGGCTATCGAATAAAAGACTTGTCCTTAGGGAGAAGGTTTCAAATAAAAGGCAAACCCATAAAAAGTGATTTAAATACCAAGGTTGATTTGTCCTTCCGTAAAAATGAAACAGTAATCAGGCGAATAGTAGAAGAGGTAAGCCAATCAACTGGAGGAACCAACATTATTTCTATAAAAATATCGGCCGATTATGTTATTAATGAACGTATTAATGTTCGTTTTTTTTATGACCGAATCATTAATAAGCCCGTAATATCAAACTCTTTTCCAACAACCAATACCAATGCTGGAATTAGTTTGAGGCTAACACTTTCAAATTAAATTTACAAACAAATTATTTTGTTACAGAATTAACTATAAATTTACGTTCGCAAAAAAATAATAAATTATAATAAAATGAATTTTCCTGAAAATTTAATGTATACAAAGGACCATGAATGGGTTCGCATAGAAGGTGATAATGCATATATTGGTATAACCGATTTCGCGCAAGGCGAGTTAGGGGATATTGTATTTATTGAAATTGAAACTGAAGGAGAGGAGCTTTCCATTGAAGAAATATTTGGAACAGTAGAAGCTGTTAAAACAGTATCTGATTTATTTATGCCTATTTCGGGTAAAGTATTGGAGGTAAATCCTGCATTAAATACAAATCCTGAAGGAGTAAATAAAGATCCTTATGGACAAGGCTGGATGATAAAAGTGGCTATAAAAGATGCTGGTGAGTTAGATAATTTATTAAATGTTGCAGCCTATAAAACATTGATAGGTCATTAAAAAAATTATTTTTAATACCCCCCGCAGTTTAATGGGGTGTATTGCTAATTAGTGTCTGTCCATATAGTCGAGAGTCTGAACTATAATTTTCGAGTTCGAGGCTTTCGTAGTTTTGAAAACCAGGAGTTTACATTGGTAAATGACTGGTTTTTAAAACAAGAATAACGAAGAAATCGGACATTATAGACAGACTCTAATTATACAACTCAGTTCTTAGGAGAGCTTTAAAGAGAATAAAATTGTTGCTATTTTTAAAATACAATAAGTGGGCCTTATTATGGGCTTTATTAATTCTAGCCTTATGCGGAATTCCTGGTAAGGATATTCCGCATATTTCATTTTTAGAAATCCTTAGTTTTGATAAATTTGTTCATGCAGCCCTGTTTTTTGTCCTTATTTTGTTGGCCATTAGGGGTTTTTTATTGCAGGAGAATTCTATAAAACTAAAGCATTCTGCAAAATGGCTAGCATTGTTATTGTGTATTGTTTATGGGGGACTGCTCGAAATAATGCAGGCCAAACTTTTTGAAGGGAGGAATGCCGATTTATTTGATTTTTTAGCCAATAGTTTAGGTAGCACAATTGGATTTGTATTTTACAATAAGCTGGAAAAAATATTTTTGATTCGATTTATAAATTAAGCATGGAAATTACCTGGAAAATAAAATCGTTTAATGAACTTTTAAGTATAGAGTTATACCAAATTTTTAATTTAAGAATAGCTGTATTTATTCTGGAACAAAACAGCCTATACCAAGATGCTGACTGGAAGGACCTTCATTCATTTCATTTGATGGGCATGGATGAAAAAGGTGACTTAGTTGCTTATGCAAGGATTCTTCCTTCGGAAATATCTTATAAGGAGGTTTCAATTGGAAGAGTAATTGCATCAAAAAAATTAAGGGGAGAAGGACTTGGTGCCGATTTAATGGAAAGGGCCTTGCAATTTATCTCGATACAATTTGGTGCCGGCCCTATTAGGATTAGCGCACAATGCTACTTAATAAAATTTTATTCGAAATTTGGATTTGAAATTGTTGGAGAAGAATATTTAGAGGATAATCTCCCGCATATTGAAATGCTGATGGCTTAATAGAGCGCTACATTGAGGGGGTTTTATAAAATTACAATACTATATAATCTTCTGTGAAAGCTTCATACATAGATTAAATTTTTAAAGCGATGCAAGCCTGTTCAGAAACCATTTGTTCAGCTCGTTTTTTAGAAAAATGCTGTGCCGACCCAAGAATTTCATTTTCTACTACTAATTGAATAGTAAATAGCTTGTCGGAAGCGCTGCTGCCGTCAACGATCATTTCAAATTGAAATTCTTTTTTTTCTTTTTGCCCCCATTCAATAAACCTCGACTTAAAATCTATTTCTTTACTTTCCACCTCTTCCATATCAATATGGATATTAATAATACGAGTAAGAATAAACTGTTGAACGGCTTCATATCCTTTATCAAGATAAATAGCACCAATCAATGCTTCGTAAGCATCTCCACTAATAGAATTTGGGAGATTAATTTTAAATCGATCGGCATCAACTTTTATAAAATTATTTAAACCTAAATTAATTGCAATTTGAATGTGTTTTGATCTACTTACCATTTTTGATCGCATCTTGGTTAAAAAACCCTCGTCTTTAAAAGGGAATTTTTTAAAAAGATAATCCGCCACAACTGTTCCAATCACAGAGTCGCCTAAAAACTCAAGCCTTTCATTGCTGTCTCTTCTTCCATTTATTGTTGGTTGGGCAATAGAGCTGTGTCTAAAAGCTAAGGTATACAATGCTATATTACCAACGTAAAACCCTAAAATATTCCGCAAGGATTCGTGGAGTTTTTTGTCGGCGGAAAAGTAAATCCTTATAGGTTTTGAAAATATTGACAATTGTGAAATATGGTTTTTAATAGTTTGTAATTAAAGGCATCCTTAGTGAAGTTTTCGCAATAAATGCGCAAATTAAATGGTTCAAAAGCTGTGTGTTTTTCTTTTGTCTTGATACAAAAGAAACAAAAAATCAAGAACAAACGATTCCTCCCCACCAGTAACCCAGCATCGCGTTTGTACCTTCCTCACGCGCGTTTTCATAAGGATGTTTTTTGCAAAAAAATGAAATCCAGCAAAATTATTAATGTGAACTTTCTTGTTTAACCAATACCGGAGCTTCCATTACATAAGAACATTTTTTGCAGGTCCGCAAATCTTTATTTTCATAAAATGTGGTGAAAGTTTCTTGAAATTGCGTCATAATATTTTCTAGTTGAAAATATTTTTCAAACAATTTATTGTTGCACTTTTCACAAAACCACAATAAGCCATCTTTTTCATTTGCTCTTCTTTTTCGTTCCATTACTAAACCTATTGTGTTACCACCTCTTTTAGGGTTGTGTGGCACTCTGGGAGGCAATAGGAAAATGTCGCCTTCTTTTAATATTACCTCCAGGGCTTTATCGTTTTCTTGAATATTAATACAAATATCCCCTTCCAGCTGATAAAAGAACTCTTCACTTTCATTATAATGATAATCTTTACGCGCGTTAGGGCCGCCCACTACCATTACAATAAATTCGGTATTCTCAAAAACCACTTTATTTCCTACGGGAGGTTTTAATAAATGGCGATTTTCGTCAATCCAATTTTTAAAATTAAAAGGGAGTTGTATTGGCATTTATAATGGGTTTTTATGAGCTTATTTAACTAGTAATTAAATGAAAATAGCCTATTTAAATTTTATATGTTTAAATATATTATTTAAATTTTAATAGTAAGTTGTAAAACATAAGTTCGTGGAGCGAAAATATCGGCCGGCCTGCCCATCACTTCACGGTTTAAAACATTATTTATTACTACTGCAATTTTACTATTTTTTTGCAATTGATAGGACATCCTAACATCAAAAATAGCGTCTCCCTTATTATGTTCTGCGCGGTACTGTTTGGTGCCAGGGAAAAAGCTAGATTCAAAAATACCATCTACATTTTCCATAAAACTATTGGCTCGCATGCTAATTCCTAAACCCACTTTCTTATAATCAAACTGAATATCAGCTTTCCCGCTATGTTTATAGCGGTATTTTAAAATATTAGTTTTTGCAGAGTTATTAATTATTGTATCCACTGCTAAATCAAAATCTATTTGCTGTGGGTTTATATAAGTGTATCCTAATAAAGTAGTAACACTAACTTGTCCTATTTTCCCTTCCCCCATAATTGAAATTTCTGCTCCACGGATGCGAGTGTTGCCAATATTTTGTGACTGGAATCCTAATCCACCAAATGGTTGATCGGATGTACCGTATAACCCAAATGTAAACTCCATCATATTTCTATATTCTGTCCAGAAGGCAGCAATATCCACAAATCCTTTCCAGGCGCCTAATGATACGCCTTGTTTTACAGCAATTTCTGAGCTCCATCCGCTTTCAGGCATTAAGCCTTTATTAGGGTAAACCTCTAATCCGCTAGCACTTGTGCGAATAAATCGTTCTGCTACAGAAGGGAATCTGAATCCCTGACCAAATGATGCTCTCAGGTAGGTAGCTTCAGCTATGCGATAGTTTGCACCAAAACGCATCACAGGCTTTACTTTCGATTGTTTAGCGATTGGTTTAGAGGCATCAAAAAGCCAATTAATATTTTCTCTTGTTTCAACAGTATCGGTTTTAAAGTATTCCCCTCTTAAGCCCAATGATAGTGTAAGTTTTTTAAACTTTTTGTCAAATTGAGTAAAAAAAGATGCGTTTGTACTAAAATGTATCCCGTACATTTCAGCGTGAACCTCGCTGTAATTAAATACTGTACCAGCGGTCCAGGACAGTCCGTTGTTAAACTTTTTTTGATATTGATATTCAGAATAATAAACGTCCCCTCTTGATTGTTGGTTAGTATTATTTAAATTTTCTGTTCTAAAAAAACGAGTTCTTAAGGAATGCCGCCCATTTTTTTTAGTTACATAATTAATGTAGGGGTCAATATTTGTGCGGAAAGTAGTGTAATTACTTACATCCAAGCCTTTTGGGTAATATGCGGAGTCTGGGGTGGCCCACAAAATAAATAATCCTCCCTTTGTGCTTACCCTATTTATATTAACTCCCATTTGCAAACCTTGTATTTTTTTAAATCGATAACGTAAATTTGTATTTACTCTGTAACGCTGCTCTGTGCCTAGATATTTGTATCCATCATCATCAAATAAATTAGCCCCAACCACCAAATCAAGGTTCCCAATTTTCTGCAAGTGGGTAACATTCACGCTGCTATAAGTTGGATTTGCATCTTGCCACCAAATAAGCTCCTTGCGTTTAGGATTACCATAAACACCTGCCATGAAATTTATTTTAGTTTCCGGCTCCTCTTTTGCATATGCTGTGCGAAAATTTATTACTCCATTCATTGCCGCCGAACCAAAAAGGGCAGAAGAGGCTCCTTTAATAACTTCTATCTGTTCGCAATTCTCGATGGGTAAGGCGGTCCATTTTACATCGCCAGCATCGGCAGTTAGCATCGGCATTTCATCAACAAGTAATAGCACCCTGCTTCCAGCACCATAACTGAAGCCGCTACCACCACGTATATTTGCTTGGCCATCAATCACGTTTACCCCAGGAACCTGATCCACAGCCTTATCGATGGATACTAAGGCTTTGTTTTCAATTAATGATGGCTTTAATACTTCCATAGAAATAGTAACCTCCTTTAAGTTCTGTTCAAATCTTCCGGCAGAAACCACTACAATATCCAATGTCTTAGAATCGGGCTCTAAAATAATATTTAATGCGATGGTGTCATTATCTTTAAATTCAATATTTTTTATTTGTGATTTAAAACCAACGTATTTAAATTCAATTTTATGCTTTCCTGCAGTGGTTTTGAAAAAATAATCCCCATTTATATCCGAAACGGTACCTGTTGCATCGTCAACTACCACATTGCCTCCTACAATAGTTTCTTTATTTTTTGAATCTGAAATTATACCTTTAATAAACCCATTTTGTCCAATAAGATTTGCTGCAAATTGAAGACAAAAAACTAAAGTCAATATTTTTTTCATATATATATTATTTGAGGTTCTTAATTTAAAATAGTTCTCTTGTAATTTAATATCCTTGATTCAATAAAATAGATTACATTTTAATTTTTAAAATATAAAAAAACAATGCTTAATTTTTTACATTTGTTTAAACAATTGTGCAAGATACAAATTATTATATTTCAAAAACCTGTGACTGAAAATTTAAAATACAATATTGCACTTACCCTCCTTCCAAATGTCGGGGACATATTAGCTAAACGACTTGTAGCGTATTGTGGAAGTGCGCAAGCTATTTTTAAAGAAAAAAAATCTTCGCTCGAAAAAATTCCTGGCATAGGATCTTTAATTGCTAAATCTGTAATTAATCAAACAGTTTTTGAACGAGCAGAAGAAGAGATAAAGTATATTAATGATAATAATATTTCTCCTCTTTTTTATTTAGACAGCAATTACCCAAAAAGATTATTACACTGTGCGGATAGTCCTATAATGCTCTATTACAAAGGAAATGCAAATCTTAACGCTGAAAAAATTATAAGCATTGTAGGGACTCGGGAAGCAACAGAATACGGAAAAAAAATATGTGAAAAATTAATTGCGGACTTAGCTGTTTATAATGTAGTTATCGTAAGCGGCTTAGCTTACGGAATTGATATTTATGCCCACAAGGCGGCGTTATACAATAAACTTCCAACTGTTTGTGCTTTGGCACATGGCTTGGATAGGATTTATCCAGCCATACATCAGTCTACAGCAAATAAAATGCTTGAAGGTGGCGGATGGCTTAGTGATTTTATTAGTAAAACGATACCCGACCGAGAGAATTTCCCTCGTAGAAATAGAATTGTAGCAGGTATTTCCGATGCAACAATTGTAATAGAATCTAAAAAAAAGGGAGGATCCCTTATTACTGCAGAAATAGCGAATAGTTATAACCGGGATGTTTTTGCTTTCCCTGGAAGGGTGGATGATTTATGTTCAGAAGGCTGCAACAATATTATTAAACAAAATAAAGCTGCGCTAATACAATCGGCTTCGGATTTAATTTATATTTTAGGCTGGGAGCAATCTAAGGGGCTTAAAGCGCCACAACAAAAAAAATTATTTTTAGAATTAAGTAAGGAGGAGGAGTTATTGATGACGGTATTAAAAGAAAAAGACTTAACTACTATTGATGATATTTGCTTCGCTTCTAAACTTCCTATGAGCAAAGTTTCTGCGCTTCTGTTAACCCTTGAATTTTCTGGAATTGTAAAGTCTTTCCCAGGAAAAACCTACCGCTTGAATTAAAATTAATTTTAGGCAAAAAAAATATTTTACGAAATACATTTTTTTAAAACAAAAATGTTAAGAATTATAAATTATTTTAAAAAAGTATGCTCAAGGATTATGCTTTATATTGCTTTCTGGCAGGTTTACGATCTTTCATAAAATTATTTTTTTTCTTTACAAAAGGTCTTTTGTTTTTTAATTCAGGTAAATACGCTGGCCCGGGGCTAAAATTAGAAGGTAAAGGTATTTTTTTTACCTCTGTTCCAAGCAATGTTTCTATTTGAAAAAACTTTTGTTGGTCATATTCATTTATAAATGTTAAGGCAACTCCTGCAGCAGCAGCCCTGGCTGTGCGGCCAATGCGATGGATATAATCTTCGGCATCTCCCGGCACATCATAATTTATTACTAAACCAATATCTTCAATATCAATACCCCTTGAAAGAATATCGGTGGCAACTAAAATTTGAATTTTTTTACTTCTGAAATTTCGTAATACCTCTTCCCTTTCCGGCTGCTCCAAATCCGAGTGAATAGCTTTTGCTTTTAAGCCCGATTTTTGCATGTCACGTTCCAACTCCTTTACTTTTATTTTTGTTGAAACAAAAATAATAACGCTCGAAATTTCTTTCCCTTCAAGTACTGATTTAATTAAATTATTTTTTTGAGTATCATATACCAAATATGCTCCCTGAATAACGCCGTCTGCTGGTTTTGAAATAGCGATGCTGATATGTTCCGGGTTTACTAAAAGGGTATTAGCAAGCACCCTTATTTTATTTGGCATGGTTGCTGAGAACATCAATGTTTGTCTTACTTTTGGCAGATAGCTGCTGATTTTTAATATGTCGTCGACAAATCCCATGTCCAACATTCTATCGGCTTCGTCTAATATTAAGTGTTCGAGTTTATCTAGCTTCACATAACCCATATTTAAGTGTGCCATCAAACGGCCCGGAGTAGCAATAATAACGTTTGCTCCCTCCGACAAAGCTCTTTTTTCCTTTTCAAAAACACTCCCATCGCTGCCACCGTAAATAGCAATTGAACTTACGGAGGTGAAATATGAGAAGCCTTGCAAAGCCTGGTCTATCTGTAAAGCCAATTCTCTAGTAGGTACAATAATTAATGTATTAGTAGAGTCGGTTGGTTTTAGTGCCAAATTATTTAATATAGGAAGCAGAAAAGCCGCCGTTTTGCCCGTTCCTGTTTGCGCGCAGCCAATTAAATCTTTATTAAGTTGTATGATTGGTATAGCCTGTTCTTGAATTGGAGTAGGTGTTTCAAATCCCATTGAATCAAGACCCTCCTGGAGAGTACACTCAAAATTAAAATCGCTGAATTTCAAATTTAGTTTTTTTTTGCAAAGGTAAATTATTAATTACGATAATCCTTTATTAATTAGGGAAATTCAATTGTTTTTTATGGCATTATATTTTTAATTGCTTTTTAAAACATAATGTTAGCACTTGCAAAATTGAAATGCAAGCATTTTTATGTGCGCTGGTATTTTACAAAAACCATTTCAATTTCTTAAGGTTCAATCAATAATTGTACAGTGCAAAAATATATATAAGTTATTGAATTTAAACAAGTTGGTGTTTTTTGGCATTGTAATACTGCTTAAACTTGCTCATCAAGTAATTAACAAGTTTTAAAATTACTATTTGCGTACAGAAATAAAATAAAAAGCATTGTTGAGTTTGAATTAAATTATCATACATTTGTATTTAATTGTAAAAATTAACTTGTTTTCATGTTAATAGTTTATAGTTTCTCTAATTAGAGCAATTGTTTTACATTAGTTTATGGTTTATTTTTCTGTTGTCTGGAAATAAAATGTCTGTAATTTTTCATTAAACTCATTTGCTTTTCGCAAAATGAAAATGAATATAAAATAAATAGGATGAATAAGATAGTTTTTTTATTGCTAATTATTATTAAAGTTACTCAGGGTCAAACCTTTCAGTTGGTAAATAACGATACCATTAATCTTACCGATAGCTTGGGAAAGAAACAAGGGCAATGGATTATTTTAAATAAAATGGTTAACAAACTTTGTTTTACTGACGAACAAAAAGTAGAGGAGGGGGTGTTTTCAAATTCAAGGAAGACAGGTGTTTGGACTGAATATTACTGTAATAATAACATGAAAAGCAAAATTACGTACGAAAATAATCGACCTTCTGGTTATGCTATCATGTATCACGATAATGGTAAAATTAAAGAAGAGGGCTTGTGGAAGAATAACAGATGGGTGGGGGATTACAAATTATATTATGAAAACGGGCAGGTGCAACAATCATTTAAATTTAACACTACCGGTAAACGCGAGGGAGATCAAAAATATTTTTGGGAAAATGGTCAGGTAATGATCGAAGGTAGCTGGGCAGAAGGAAAAGAAGCGGGCTTATTGAAAGAATATTATGAAAATGGAGATTTGAAATCTGAGAAAAATTTTGCCGAAGGCTTTTTAGATATAGCAACAGTAAAATCCTTTGAACCCAAAAAACCTATCGTGCCCGAAATAGTTAAAGAGGTGGCAGAAGATCCAATAAAGGTTGCTGCACTGGTTGTACAAAAAACAGAAGCGGTTAATGTCGGGAAACCTTTTACTGGTGAAGGGTATTTCAAGCTTTATAATATGAATAAACAGGTATCGAAGGATGGTGTCTTTCATAAAAATAAATTAATAGATGGCAAGGTTTTTACGTATAACACAAATGGTATATTAATTCGAATATCTCTTTATAAAAAGGGTAAATATGTTGGAGATGGTATTATTGAAGAATAATAAACAGCAATAAAAATCTTACTTGTATAGCCTTTACCCCCATCGTTCTATATTTTTTCCATTTATAAATTTTAATATTGTTTTCTTAGGATTAATATTTTTTCTTTTCCCTTCATTTTTTTATGGATAACAATCTGTTTATTTTCAATACCCTTACTAGAACCAAAGAAAAGTTTGAGCCAATTAGTAAAGGCCTTGTAGGCTTATATGTATGTGGGCCAACGGTATATAGTGATGTACACCTAGGGAATTGTCGAACATTTATTTCCTTCGACCTTATTTATCGTTATCTATTATATTTAGGGTTTAAAATACGTTATGTTCGTAATATTACAGATGCCGGTCATTTGGAAGGAGATCGCGATGAAGGCGATGATAAGTTTGAAAAAAAGGCAAGGTTGGAACAATTGGAACCCATGGAGATTGTACAAAAATATACAATTGGTTTTCATGATGTAATGCGAGCATTCAACAATATGCCGCCCAATATTGAACCCACAGCAACGGGGCATATTTGTGAGCAAATTGAAATGATAAAACAAATTATTGAAAATAAATTTGCCTATGAAGTTAATGGTACTGTTTATTTTGATGTTGAAAAATATAATAAAGAGTTTTCTTATGGTATGCTCACTAATCGTTTACTGGACGACCTCATAGCAAATACACGCGAACTTAGCGGGCAAGATGAAAAACGGGGCCGTTTAGATTTTGCCTTATGGATAAAAGCCAAGCCGGAACAAATTATGCGTTGGCCTTCCCCATGGGGCTGGGGTTTCCCTGGTTGGCACATTGAATGTTCTGCAATGAGTAGTAAATATTTAGGCGACACATTTGATATACATGGCGGAGGAATGGATTTGCAAGCCACTCACCATACCAACGAAATAGCGCAATCACAAGCATGTAATCACAAGGCGCCGGTTAAGTATTGGATGCATACCAATATGCTCACTGTTAATGGCGTAAGGATGTCCAAAACGGCAGGCAACGGATTTTTGCCCGGGGAATTATTTACAGGTGAGCACCCATTATTAGAAAAAGGTTATAGCCCCATGGCTGTCCGTTTCTTTATGATGCAAACGCATTATAGAAGCACCCTCGACTTCTCAAATGAAGCACTACAGGCCTCTGAAAAAGGTTACGCACGTTTAATGGCTTCGCTAAAAACACTCGACAGTTTAAAGCCATCCGATACATCTAATTTGAATATCAAGGAGATTGAAAAAAAATGCATGGATGCTATGAATGATGATTTTAATACACCCATTTTAATAGCTTGTTTGTTCGACTGCGCACGTATAATTAATTCGGTAAACGATAATAAAGAAAAAATTACTATCGAGGACATTGCAATACTTAAAAAACTGATGCATGGATTCATATTTGATGTGCTGGGATTAAAACAGGAAGCCTTTGAAAGCAATAGCAATAAGGTGTTGCATGGGGTAATGGAAATAATTTTGGACATAAGAAATGAAATAAAGTTAAAGAAGGATTTTATTGCATCTGACAAGCTGCGTAATGATTTAAGTAAAATAAATATTTCTATTAAAGACACGAAAGAAACCACTATTTGGTCTGTAGAGCAATAAAATCAAAAAAAATTATAATTGTGAATAGCCACCGTAAAATACTTAAAAGCACCAAATTATTTGCCCCTTCGTTAATTGTTTTTATTCTCTTTTTTACGGCTTGTAATAATGAGCCAAAATTAACAAGCGAGAAACCTAAAATAGACATAAGCAACCAACAAGCTACTCCTGTTTTTAATTCAGATACAGCATACGAATTTATAAAAAAACAAGTTGATTTTGGACCAAGGGTTCCGGGGACGCCTTCCCATGCAAAATGTGCCGACTACTTAGTTTTGAAATTAAAATCATACGGAATGGAAACGACCGTTCAAAGAGGAACAGTGCAAACATTCGACAAAAATCAATTTGTTCTAAAAAATATTATCGCATCATTTAAACCTGATGCGCAAAGTCGCATATTATTATGCGCTCATTGGGATACTCGCCCTTTTGCAGATAGCGATACAAAAGATAAAGACAAACCAATTGATGGAGCAAATGATGGCGCAAGCGGAGTTGGTATTGCATTGGAAGTTGCTCGCCAGCTGAATATTTCATCCCCAAATATTGGTGTTGACATTATATTTTTTGACATTGAAGATTATGGAACAAGCGGTAATAATGAATCTTGGTGCTTAGGGTCTCAGTTTTGGGCGAAAAATATCCATAAAACAAATTATTATGCAAATTTCGGAATATTATTAGACATGGTGGCTGGCGCTAATGCAACTTTTCCTAAAGAATTCAAATCGGTAGAAAATGCTTCTGCCGCTGTGGATAAAATATGGAAAACAGCAAATGATTTAGGTTTTGGGAATTATTTTTTGTCGCAAACAAAAGATTTTGTTGGTATTGACGATCATATTTATGTAAGTAGGGCCGGTATACCATGTGTTGATATTATCGAGTATAATCAATTAACAGGCGGTTTTGGTAATTATCATCACACCCACCAAGACAATATGAGCTTGGTTGACAAAAACACCCTGAATGCTGTAGGCCAAACTTTATTAGAAGTCATTTATAAGGAAAAATGATATCAGGGCTAAAAATATCGCCAGTCATTTAAAATTATCCTAAAGTTTTACCCCTATCACCAAAATATCATCTATCTGCGTTGTATTTCCTTTCCACTCGGTATGAGCAGCAGCAAAGTGTTCCTTTTGTTTTTGCATGCTGAGGTGTTGGTTGCTCAATATTAATT
>CAMBDK010000004.1 GCA_945865315.1 Chitinophaga pinensis
TGCCTATGAATGATTCGAGTTGTCATCTTTTGAATTTAAATGATTTTCTAAATATAAGTCTAAATGTACTTTAACTTCAAGAATCTTCATCTATTTTATCTTAATAAATAGAATGAATTTCATTATTGGTGTTTAGGCTCAAGTCCGTATAAATATTTTTTTTTATTTAAAACGGAATTATATTACCTTTGTGAAGTTCTTTAAACGGTAGTGAGTAGATGTGAATCTATTTGACGATATTTCACCAAAATAGACACCAAAATTTTAAAACAGTCCGCAAACACTTGTTATTAAAGGCGACTGCATATTTGTACTGCGGTACAGTGGGTACCACTTTCAAAATGAAGCCTTTACAGAAATGTAAAGGCTTTTTTTGTTTAGGAGGTATTGGTTTTGTTGTGCGGTATTTCACATTTTACTTTCCCTGAAAATTACTTTTCTAAATCTTTGGTTTAATATAAGAGAGATGTTTTATGCAAGAAAAAAATATTCGCAAACAGATATAGCCTAGCGAATAGGAGGAGATAAATCTTTTGTTTGTATAATAATGCACCGTAATTTGAAAAAGCGAAGCGAAGATTACATTGCTGATTTTAAAATTAATAATTGTTGAAAACTTGTTGAATCTTAATTATTATATTACATTCGTACTTATGAAACTTAATAATAAAGTGATAATATCTAATTTCATCGAAGCTCTTGGCTGCGCTTGCGTTATCCCTCCTCCCCCCATTTTTTTTATAAGCAGTAACTTTAATAAAGCCTTTTCGCAAACAATTTTATTTGTTTTCGTATCATTTTTTCTTTTATTGCTGTTGCCAACATTCTCTTTTGCTCAATTCGAGGTCATTAACAAGGGAAGTCTTATTACTAATACCAATGTTGCTTTTGCTATCAAAGGCAATGTTATCCATCAGGATAATGGTACTATTGCCAATACCGGTAATTTTTATATTACCGGTGATTTGATAAATGACAACCCTGCGGGTAATGTATTTACAGCTGGAACCAATGGCTGGGTATATTTAGATGGAGCCACGCAAACTATTAGTGGCAATACGATCACCCATTTCAATAACCTTGAATTATTGGGTACAGGAATAAAACAACTCAATAATATAGATGCTGAAATAGAAGACACCCTTGCTCTCAACGACCGTGAATTTGCAACTGCTGATAATACGTTGTTTGTTATTAATACTGGAACAGGTATTGTTACACGAACAGGCGGTTTTGTAAGTAGCACCAATGATGGAGGCCTTTCACGCAATACACTTGCCGCAAACACTTATTTTTTTCCGGTTGGTTCAAGCACAGGAACTACGCGTTTTCGTCCTGTTGATATTACTCCCGATGATGCTTTCGCTAATACCTTCAAGGTACGAATGGCAAATACGGATGCATCTATCGAAAGCTTTGATCGTTCCTTAAAAGAAAGTACCATTGGAGAAATAAATTCGAATTTCTATCATAAAATAAACCGTACTAATGGTAATTCACCAGCAGATATAACATTATACTACGATAATAGTTCTGATGGCTATTGCGAGATAATGACAGCTTGGCAAAACACAGCTCAATGGAAAAATTTAGGACTTGTTACAACAGCTAACAATTATGGATTAAGCGGGCTTACAAAACAAACTGTTACTGATTTTTCTACTATACCCTTTGCCTTGGCAGAAGTAATACCTGCCATTTTAATTGCCAATGTGTTTAGTCCCAATAATAACGGAACCAACGATGTACTGCATGTATTAGGAAAAGGAATTGATCAAATGCAGTTTATCATTTTTGACCGCTGGGGTGAAAAAGTTTTTGAAACCACAGATATTAACACAGGGTGGGACGGGACCTATAAAGGAAAACCAATGAATGTAGGGGTATTTGTATATTTCATTAAAGGGAAATTTAAAAACGGAGATAAAATTGATAAAAAAGGAAATATTACGCTACTGAGGTAAATAGCTTTGAGTATTGCCATGTGAGGCACAAGAATTAAAAACTAAGAGAGAAGAACCATGAAAACAAAAAATATAATAGGGCTATTTTGTGCGATTCTCATATTTCACATCTCCTCTCTCACGTCTTCTTTTGCACAGGATGTCCACTTCTCCCAAACCAATATGACACCCCTGCTTATCAACCCTGCATTAACAGGTGTTTATGGAGGGGACCAACGCGTATTTTTAAATTATAAAAATCAATGGCAGGGAATGGGGATGGGTGGTGTAACCTATAACACAGCTTTGTTTTCGTTTGATACACACTTGTTTAAAAAGAAATGGAGCAAGGGATATTTAGGTGCAGGGATTAATGCTTATAAGGATGTTGCAGGGGATTTAAAGATGGGCACTACTCAATTGAATATGTCTATTGCAGGTATTATTTTTATCAACGAGCAACAATTTTTATCAGCAGGCTTGCAGGGAGGCTACGTTCAAAAAAGTATTTCTACTACTGCCATGCTTTGGGAAAATCAATACGATGCAGGATCTGGTACCTTCAACACCTCATTGCTTTCCAGCGATGTATCAACCCCATCTATTAGCTATGGTAATTTTTCAACAGGCCTTTCATGGAGCTATAATGCAGACCAATCTACGCGCTTTGACAATAACCAGTTAAAAATAAATTTAGGTTTGGCTGCGATTAACATCAACAGTCCGAAACAAAATTTTTTCAATGGTGTGAGCTCGAGCGCCGGCGATAACAATGAAAAACTGTATTCAAGGTTTGTTTTTCATGGTGCAGGCCAAATAGGAATAAAAAACACCAATATGGCTTTGATGCCAAATATCGTATTTTTTAAACAGGGCCCCTCCTATCAGCTAAATACAGGTACATTGCTGCGTTTTACAATACGGGACGACTCAAAATATACAGGGTTCATTAAAGAAACCGCGCTATCGCTTGGGGCACAATACAGACTGAAAGATGCTTTAATTCCAGTGATCATATTTGAATATGCACAGTATGCTATTGGATTAAGTTATGATATCAATACCTCATCGTTAAGGCAGGGTACACAAGGAAGAGGAGGTTTAGAAATATCGCTGAGATATTTAAACCCAAACCCTTTCCATCATACAGCTTCTCGTTTATATAATTTAAATTAATAGCGCTTTATAGATGAGCTTAATTTTAAAAACCACCCTTTTGTTTTTTATGATGGGATTCAATTTTTCATTGAAGGCACAGGGGAAACGGGATAGTTGTAAAATAACAATAAATAGCATAGGGGATGCTATTAATACACCTTATGATGAATTTGCCCCCATTATATCGGCTGACGGATTGATGATGATATTTACATCCAACCAACCAGCTACTAAATCAGATATTGAGAAAAGAAAACAAGGCTTTGAAAACATGTATGTTTCTTATTATAATGAGACCACTAAAAAATGGACAGCGGCTGCAATACTTAAAAAAACAATAAATCAACCAAAGAGAAATAATTCCGCTACCGCACTATCCAATGATGGTCAGCAGATGTTCCTTTATAGAGGCGATCCCGACGGGGATATTTATGAATCTGTTTTAAAAGGGGAAGAATGGTCTGCGCCAGTTAAATTGCCCGAACCCATTAATTCGGATAATTATGAATCATCGGCCAGTATTTCACCCGATGGACAAACCCTTTATTTTGTTAGCAACCGCAAGGGAGGGCAAGGAGGCTTGGATATATGGTCATGTCATAAGGATAACAAAGGGAATTGGGGTAAAGCGGAGAACCTCGGAACCGATATAAATTCACCAAAAAATGAAGAAAGTGTGTTTATTCATCCCGATGGAAAAACACTTTATTTCAGCTCTCAAGGACATACTACCATTGGTGGATATGATATTTTTAAATCCGGTTTTGAAAAAGGGAAATGGAGTACACCAGTTAATCTGGGTGAACCTATTAATACACCCAATGATAATTTGTTTTTTGTACTCGCAGCAGATGGGAAAACGGGTTACTATACTTCATCATCAAATGGCGATATTGATAAGAAAGATATTTATGAAATAAAATTTAAATATTTTAAAAAGAAAAAAAACGAACCCCGTCTTATTTTGTTTAAAGGGGTGGTTGTTGATAATGTTTCAGATGAGCCTATTGTTGCTACTGTGAAAATAACAGATAACGATAAAAATGAAATAATAACCACCGTAAAATCCAACAGCGTTACAGGAAAATTTCTTGTTTCATTGCCTGCGGGTAAAAACTATGGAATAGCTGTTAAAAGAAAAGGTTATTTATTTTACTCCGAAAATTTTAATATACCCGATACCGCAGGTTATAAAGTAATAGACAAGCGTATTCCATTGCAGAAATTAGAGGTAGGGAGTAAAATAATACTAAAAAATGTTTTCTATGATTATGGTAAAGCAACATTGCGTAAAGAATCTTTATCGGAGCTAAACATGTTAGTTAATTTAATGAATTTAAATAAAAAAATCAAAATAGAAGTGGATGGGTTTACTGATAATCAAGGCTCGGATGAATTTAATTTAGCACTTTCACAGGCAAGGGCGCAATCAGTCGTAGATTTTCTTTTTTCAGCAGGTATCAGTAAAGAACAAGTAAAAGCAAAAGGATACGGGAAGGCAAATCCAATAGCTCCCAATGATACCGAAGAAGGTAGAAAGCTTAACCGTAGAACAGAGTTTAAAATATTGAATAAATAAAAAGTTGAACATGCCCTGCTGGTGCAAGCGGCTCCCAGGGGTAAACGGAATAAAGGTATTGGGAGAAACGATTTAACAAAACTCCTTTCGGTTTTATTATTAAAGGCGCCGAACTTATTAATATTTTTTTTACAAAGCTATATACCATAAATTAAAAATAAAAAAAATTGACAATTGCTTATAACTAAACGATAAAACTATGAAAACAACTAAAAACAATTTTACAATTTGCAATTGCCTTTTGCTTATTACCTGTTGCCTGTTGCAAATTTCTTCTTTTGCACAAAACAACGTAGGTATAGGTACCGTAAATCCCGTTCCTTCTGCTGTGCTTGAATTACAGGCCACCGATAAAGGTTTTTTAGTTCCTCGCCTGCCTGATACGGCAGGTATTACAGCACCTGCCACCGCTTTATTAATTTACCGTATTCCTGACAATACATTTTATTATTTTAACGGAACATATTGGAAAGCCATCATAGCCGGGGTAGGGCTTAATGGTTCAATTGGTTCAACTGGTAGTAATGGAGCAACGGGAAATACAGGGTCAACTGGAAGCACTGGATCTACTGGAAGCACTGGATCAATTGGAAGCACTGGGTCAACAGGAAGCACTGGGTTGGCGGGAAGCACTGGTACTGCTGGCAGCAATGGGGTAATAGGAAGTACTGGTTCTACAGGCAGCACAGGGTCAAACGGACTACTACCTAACGGAAACCTTATTGGGAACACTACTTATTGGGATGGTACTCAATGGGTGACAACCAACAACAACATTTATAATGCAGGAACCTCCGTAGGTATAGGTACAGGTGCAACACCTGACGCTTCGGCCAAATTAGATGTAAGTTCCACCACACAAGGTACTTTAATAACACGTATGACTACTGCACAGCGAAATGCCATTGCTTCTCCTGTGGAATCGCTTCTTATTTTCAATACTACAACTAAATGTTTTGAAGCGTGGAATCAAACTGCCTCACAATGGATACCATTTGGTTGTCTATAATAAAACGAATAAAACCCATGAAAAAAAGTGAAAACAGTTTTACAATTGGCAATTGGCAATTGGCAAAAATAAAAAAAAGCTTGGCAAATAGCGTATTACAAATTGCCTGTTGCCTATTGCCAATTTTTTCTTTTGCACAAAACAACGTAGGTATGGGTACAATAAACCCCGACCCTTCTGCTGTGCTTGATTTACAGGCCACCGACAAAGGGTTTTTAGTTCCCCGCCTGCCTGATACCGCAGGTATTACATCACCTGTCAGCGGTTTATTAATTTACCGTATCCCTGATAATACATTTTATTATTTTAAAGGAACGTATTGGAAAGCCATCATAGCGGGAGTAGAGATTAATGGTTCAATTGGTTCAATTGGTAGCACTGGATTAACGGGAAGCACTGGATCAACGGGGAGCACAGGATTAACTGGTAGCACTGGGACAACGGGCAGCACTGGGTCAACGGGCAGCACTGGATTAACTGGCAGCACCGGCTCAATAGGCAGTATTGGGGCAACAGGAACCACTGGCACAACAGGTTCAACGGGTTCAACCGGATTAATATCTAATGGAACTGCTATTGGTAACACCACTTATTGGGATGGTGGGGTATGGGTATTAAATAACAACAACATTTATAATGCAGGCGCCTCCGTTGGGATAGGTACTGCCGCAACGCCTGCCGTTTCGGCCAAATTAGAGTTAAGTTCCACCACACAAGGTACTTTAATAACACGTATGACTACTGTTCAGCGCGATGCAATTGTTTCACCCGTGGAATCGCTTCTTATTTTTAATACTACAACTAAATGTTTTGAAGCGTGGAATCAAGGTACCGCAGCATGGGTAGCAATTGGTTGTGTCAATTGTACTTCACCCGGCCCTTTCTCAACTTCTGCTGCAACAAACATGATAGGATCCTCATTTGACGCAAACTGGACCATATCTTCCCTTGCTACCGCTTACTTTTTGGATGTGGCTACTGATATAGGATTTTTCTCAATTGTAGCAGGCTATAGTAACCTTAATGTAGGCAATGTATTAAGCTATGGTGTATCGGGTCTAACCTGTGGTACTTATTACTACCGCATAAGGGCAACTAATGCTTGTGGTTCAACAGCCAATTTAGTTACAAATACAGTTACTACTATTCCGCCGTCACAGCCAAGTATAATTACTGGAAATACAGCTCTTTGTAAGGGGGATACTGCTGTAGCTTATTCAGTAAGCAATGTTGTTGGTGTAACTTATACCTGGACATATTCCGGCCTTGGTTATACGCAGGCTTTGGGAGGTACTACTAATTCCATTACCGCTAATTTTTCCGCTGCAGCTACTTCGGGAACACTTACTGTTATACCAAGTAATGCTTGTGGTATTGGAACAGCCCAAACACTTGCTATTAACTTAAGCGATAGCCCTACCACAGCCAATGCAGGTGCCGATATAACGGGTTGTGACACTAGCACAGCCACATTGTCTGGAAACATTGCATCGGTTGGTACAGGTTCCTGGTCCGTAGTTTCTGGTGCAGCTACTATAACTGCAGCTAATTCTCCTACCTCAGGCATAACAGGTTTAAGCATACCAGGTACTGCCACTTTACGATGGACCATATCCAATTCTCCATGTGTTGCTTCTTCCGATGAGGTAGTAATTTCTATAATTGCAAGCCCTACCGCCGCCGCCGCATCAACTACACCTACGCTTTGTATAAGTACTGTTTTAACAAATATAACTCACGCTACTACCGGAGCAACAGGTATTGGTGCTGCAACAGGTTTACCTGCTGGTGTTACTGCTGCTTGGGCATCCAATGTTATTACTATTAGTGGTACGCCTACGGCTTCGGGAACATTTAATTATACGATACCTTTAACTGGTGGTTGTGGAACAGTGAACGCAACAGGTACGATTACGGTTACTCCTGCAAATACTGCAGCAGCAGCTTCTTCTACACCTACGCTTTGTATCAGTACCGTTTTAACTAATATAACTCACGCTACTACCGGAGCAACAGGTATTGGAGCTGCAACAGGTTTGCCTGCTGGTGTTACTGCTACTTGGGCATCTAATACCATAACTATGAGTGGTACGCCTTCGGCTTCGGGAACATATAATTATACGATACCTTTAACAGGAGGCTGTGGAGCGGTTAACGCAACAGGTACTATTACGGTTACTCCTGCGAATACAGCAGCAGCAGCATCAACGACACCTACGCTTTGTATCAGTACCGTTTTAACTAATATAACTCACGCTACTACCGGAGCAACAGGTATTGGTTCTGCAACAGGTTTACCTGCTGGTGTAACAGCTGCTTGGGCATCCAATACCATAACTATTAGCGGTACGCCTACGGCTTCGGGAATATTTAGTTATTCGATTCCTTTAATAGGTGGTTGTGGTTCAGTGAACGCAACAGGTACGATTACGGTTACTCCTGCAAATACTGCAGCAGCAGCTTCTTCTACACCTACACTTTGTATCAGTACCGTTTTAACTAATATCACTCACGCTACTACCGGAGCAACAGGTATTGGTGCTGCAACAGGTTTACCTGCTGGTGTAACAGCTGCTTGGGCATCTAATGTTATCACTATTATTGGTACTCCTACGGCTTCGGGAACATTTAATTATACGATACCTTTAACAGGAGGCTGTGGAACGGTTAACGCAACAGGTACGATTACGGTTACTCCTGCGAATACAGCAGCAGCAGCATCAGCGACACCTACGCTTTGTATCAGTACTGTTTTAACTAATATAACTCACGCTACTACCGGAGCAACGGGAATTGGTGCTGCAACAGGTTTGCCTGCTGGTGTTACTGCTACTTGGGCATCCAATACCATAACTATTAGTGGTACTCCTACGGCTTCGGGAACATTTACTTATTCCATTCCTTTAACAGGTGGTTGTGGTTCAGTGAACGCAACAGGTACTATTACTGTAATTGCTACTCCTACCAACGCCGCCGCCGGTGCCGACCAATTAATTTGTGCTACTACCGCTACCCTTGCAGGTAATACAGCCACAGTAGGAGCGGGATCATGGACGCTTGTTTCAGGAGCCGGAACAATCACTACTTCAAGTTCTCCTACCTCTGGTATAACAGGTTTGGGAGTGGGTGCAAATGTATTCCGTTGGACCATTAGCAATGCACCATGTACAGCAACATCTGATGATATTACCATCACCAGAAGCGATAACCCTACAGCAGCCAATGCAGGTGCAGATATAAATCCGGCGTGTGATGTAACCACTGCAACTTTATCAGCAAATACCCCCACAGTAGGTACAGGAGCATGGTCAGTAATTTCCGGCACAGCCACCGTAACTAGTACATCTTCTCCATCTTCGGGTGTAACTGGCTTAGCCGTGCCTGGTACAGCCACCTTGCGCTGGACAATATCTAATGCACCTTGCACCGCTTCAACGGATGAGGTGATAATTACTACTATTGCTTGTTGTCCTTCTACTATAGCAATCACTCATTTAATTGGTTCAGTAGCCCCTGAAAGTAAATCGGTAACTTATGGTGTTGTAACATCAAGTCTTTCAGGTGCCAGTAAGTGTTGGATAACTCAAAATTTAGGTGCAACTATCCAGGCGATTTCGGTAACTGATAACACCGATGCCGCTGCAGGCTGGTATTGGCAGTTTAACCGCAAGCAGGGATATAAAGCCCTTGGGATAACAACTGGATCGACACCAACTCCGACTTTTAGTACAGCATCAATATCTGAAAACAGCGACTGGCTTGCAGCAAACGATCCTTGTACCATAGAGCTTGGCGCCGGTTGGCGCATCCCTACCTACACGGAGTGGTTTAATGCAGATGGTAATGGGGCGTGGGCTAATCGCAGTGATGCTTATAATTCAGTGCTAAAAATACATGCCGCAGGGAATATTGATAATATTACTGGTAATTTAAATAACCGCGCAATATTAGGCTTATACTTTAGCAGTACGACTAAAAATAGCACAACGGGGGGGCATTCCTATTGTAATGGTGCCCCCACAAGTCAAATGGACACATTTGTTACTAAGAACTACGGGTTCTCGCTACGTTGCCTCAGAGACTAGTTGTGCCAAGAGGCAAATAAAAAGCTTGTGTTTTATTTGCGTGTTGTTTTCAAGATGTTAGTTTTTATACTACTATAAATTGTCTGGTATTGTATTGTATTAATTCCAAGGGCTGTTAGGCCTAAAGTTTCTGCCATTGCAGGTGTTATTTCACCTGCAATTTAATAAGTGCCCCGTTAAGCTTAGGGTGTCAAAATAAAAACTATGTAGAGGCGTTGGGCGTAGCGTCCCGCTAAGTCCTTTTTAACCTGCATCTTGCCGTATTGTGCCAAATAAAAATTGTGTTTTTGAAATAGAATATCAACAAAAAAAATAAAACCAATAAGCCGGCGGCTTTGTTAAAAAGTATCCTATTGCTCTGTATAATCGGTTTCTATCATAAGGTGTAGCCCCCGTTCTAATTTGTATAAAGTGTTTTTACTCACACTTGCCAGCTCTGCTAAATCAGACTGTGTAATTCCCAACTTTTTCCTAGTTTTTTTAATAGTCTGTCCTATAATTGATCCTATCATTATAATGTGATTTTTTTGTAAAAAACAGGACTTTTGTTTTGATTAGGCAATGAAAATCACACAATAATGTGCTTTAAAGTGTTTTATAATGTGTCGAAATAATTGAATTTATTTGACACATTTTTAAAACATGTCGAATTTCTTTATTTGAGGCAAAACTATAACTAGTGTCTGTCCATAGAGTCAAACATTTTGGCGTAATGGACAAAATTAATGCTATTCTTGATATTTTTAGAGTTCTTTATGCCTAATAAAAACTCACATAACATACGCTAATATTAACTTTTACAATAGATTTACCGATTCTTAGTTTAAAGAAAAAACTTCTGAAAAGTTTTTACTTGCTTCAAAGCTAATATATAACAAGGCTTATAGAGTTTTTGAGCATTAAAAATGTCCATTACCCCAACATTTTCAAATTATGCAAATTTTAAGCTTCAGAATTGTGGATTTCAAATTTTTGAACCAAAATTGTTTTGTTTGAAATAAAGCCAATAAGGGTAGTCATTGCGAGGTTTTTTTAGCCAAAGCAATCTCATATATTGGTGTGAGATTGCTTCAGTCGTGCCTCCTTAGCAATGACGTTCTAAGTTTAAATGCCGACTCTATGGACAGGCACTAACTACATTTTTCAAATTTTTCAAGCTTCGACACCCGCTTTTGTTATTTTTAAAAATTGGTATCTAAAAAGCCGTAAAATTAAATTTTTATTAAAATACCTTAAATGGGGTATTGTCTTTTCTTTTGATAGACATACATTTGTGCTGTTATTTTTAATCAATCTAAATAAGTAATAAGCATTTGAAAACATCTACAAAATTAAAATTTTTAGCTTTCGGGCTTTTTATGTTTGTGGGCTTCAGTTCTTGTAAAAAAGATAAAGACGAAGAAATTGTTCCAACTCCAACACCTGCAGGTTATACAGTACCTACCACCTACAGTTTTTCGAATGTTGTTTATGCTGGTCAAACCATTCGCTTGACCATGCTGGATTCTATCGGTAATTATATGAGTAAAGGAAATGGAGGAATCGTTTTGAGCGCATCCATCCTGAAAAATATGTATGCTAATACCGGAAGCCCATTTGGCAATACGAATTTAGATGCAAGTGGTAAACAATTGAAAAATAAAACATATGCTGCTGACCAGGCTTATTTCGATGCTTTATTTGATAGTATTGCTATGGCAAGTATTTCTGCTGGAGGTGCTGCATCTAATGGTGTAGCAGGTATTGAGAACGGACGACTATTTGATAGGAACGGAATAGAATTGTCCCAGGTAATTAAAAAACAATTGATGGGTGGTACATTCTACTTTCAGGCTATGGATACATATTTGAGCAATTTACCTACAGATGATAATACTACCATAATAGCAGGTGAAGGCACTGCCCAAGAGCATCATGTAGATGAAGCTTTTGGATATTTGGGTGTACCCATTGATTTTCCAACCAATTTAACAGGATTGAAATATTGGGGTTCCTATTGTGATGAAGTAAACACTTCTATTACTTGCAGTGCGCCATTAATGAATGCTTTTTTAAAATTGCGCGCCGCTGTTTCAAATAAAGACAATAGTACTCGTGATGCACAAATTGTAATTATCAAAAATCAATGGGAAAGAGTTGTTGCAGCTTCAGTTATTTTGGAGCTTACTGAGGCAAAAGCGGCTTTTGGTTTAGGAGATCTTACTGAAATGAAGCACGTACTTTCGGAAGGTGTAGGATTTATAAATGCGTTAAAATATAAAACAGATAAGCAGATTACGAATACACAAATTGATGCCGCGCTGGCAGCTTTAGGAACTAATTTTTATACAATTTCTATTGCTGATATTGATAGTGCAATTAATACTGTAAATGCTGTTTATGGATTTAATTTAAGTGGTTTTTAGTTTTTTATATTAATAAATGCACTGCCCGAATGGTTTTAAATAAACTGTTAGGGATTTGTGCTAAAAATGGTCCAATGAATTCGTTTAAAAAATATAATCTTTTTGTATTGATTGGAGCTGTTCTGGTTTTGACTTTCAATGCTTGTAAAAAAAACATAAAAGAGGATGAAATAATCCCCGAAGATTCTTTTGATAAAAGCGGCATGTTGGCTAATATTGGCAACAATATTATTATTCCAGCATATGCAAACTTGAAA
This sequence comes from Chitinophaga pinensis, assembly GCA_945865315.1. Classification (GTDB taxonomy): domain Bacteria; phylum Bacteroidota; class Bacteroidia; order 2-12-FULL-35-15; family 2-12-FULL-35-15; genus 2-12-FULL-35-15. The sequence continues at coordinate 12,437 of CAMBDK010000004.1, forward strand.
ATTTCTTTGGATTCATTGCAGGCATCTTCAAATTTATTTATTGCTAATCCTACACTTTCAACTTTAACCAAGCTTCAAACAATATTTTCACAAACATATAAAAATTATGAAAGCACTGCTGCCTTTGAATTTGGACCGGCAGAGGATGAATATTTCCGCACTAATTTTAATGTGTTTCCATGCGATACATTGCAGATCAATAGTAAAATATCAAACGCTGATTTTATATTAGTTGCCGCTTCTGATATGGATGCTAAAGGATTACCAGCTATCGATTATTTATTGTATGGAAGTAATAAGGATAATAATATTGTATTAGCAAAGTTCACTATTGATGGGCATGCAAGCAATGCAAAAACTTATTTAGGAGGGTTAATTAACGAATTAAAAACAAAATGCGATGCTGTTAACAAGGGCTGGAGCTCGTCAGGTGGAAATTATATTTCAGCTTTCAAAAGCACTGCAGGAAGCGATGTGGGAGGATCTATCGGCATGCTCGTAAATCAATTAAATTATGATTTGGAATTATTAAAGAATACGCAGCTTGGAATACCGCTTGGCAAAAAAACTCTTGGAGTGGCTCAACCTACAAAAGTGGAAGCCCTTTATTCGGAGCAATCATTGGTTTTGGTAGCGGCACATTTAAAAAGTATTGAAAATATTTATTTAGGAAGAAGTACTTCGGATATCGAGGGGCTTGGACTGGACGATTATCTTGCACATATTGGTACGCAGTATGAATCAGGCTCCTTAAATGATGCGATAAAAAATAAATTCAGCATGGCTAAAAATCTGTTATCGCTTATTCCAGGCACTTTAACTGATGCTGTTATAAGCAATGCCTCAGTAGTGGATGCAGCTTATATAGCGTTACAGCAACTTGTTATTCTTCTTAAGGTGGATATGCCTTCGGCTTTGGGGGTATCCATTACCTATGTGGATAACGATGGAGATTAATATAAGATTTTTTTATGATTTATAAAAAAATATCACGCCTGACAGAGCATGTGCATATTGCTCCCTTGTCCTTATTCCGAATACTTTTTGGTGGTATGATGTTCGCTTCCATCCTTCGATTTTCCTTAAAAGGATGGATCAATGAACTTTATGTAAAACCGATTTTTTTTTTCAAGTATTATGGTTTTGAATGGGTGAAGGTGCCAAACGAAACAGGACTTTATATTCTTTTTGCTTTAGTTGCTATTTCTGCCCTATTTATTATGTTTGGGCTTTTCTACCGTTTTTCTGCGCTTGTATTTTTTTTAACCTTTACATATGCTGAACTATTAGATAAAACAAATTACCTCAATCATTATTATTTTGTTAGTATCATTGCTTTTTTAATGCTATTTCTTCCAGCAGGAAAATATTTTTCATTGGATGTTTATTTTCGCCCATCAAAAAAGCTCACGCACATTCCAAGGTGGTTCATTGGCGTTATCCAACTTCAATTAGCACTCGTTTATTTTTTTTCCGGATTAGCTAAACTTAATGCTGATTGGCTTTTGGGTGCCCAGCCATTGCAAATATGGTTGCAAGCTCATTCCGATATGCCTATAATTGGTTTTCTGATGGATAAAGTATGGATTGCTTATTTATTTAGTTGGTTCGGCGCTTTTTATGATCTTACCATCGTATTTTTTCTGCTAAATCAAAGAACTAGATTAATAGCATATTTCTTTGTAATTGTGTTTCATGTATTAACAGCAATATTGTTCCCCATAGGGATGTTCCCATACATAATGATCATATGCACCCTTATTTTTTTCTCTGCATCTTTTCACTTAGGAGTAATTGAGAAAATTAAAAAGTTTTTTAGCTTCCTTCAATCTGGAAATGAGGAACAAGTAAAGCACTATGTTTATAAGCCTTTCGTAAAGAAATTTATTTTGGTATTTATGGTGTTTCATTTTACTTTTCAGTTAGTGTTGCCTTTTAGATATTTATTGTATCAGGGGAAATTATTTTGGACGGAACAAGGTTATAGGTTCTCTTGGAGGGTGATGTTAATGGAAAAGAATGCCATAGCATATTTTTATGTTACAGATCGCGATACAGGAGGCTCTGGGGAAGTGATGATGAATAATTATTTGAGCCCTAACCAAGAAAAAATGATGGCTTCGCAACCCGATATGATATTACAGTACGCTCATTTTCTGAAACAAAAGTATCAGGCATTAGGGATGAAAAACCCTAAAATAACTGTTGAAAGCTACGTAACATTAAATGGTAAAGGAAGTCGCTTGTTCATTAATAAAAATGTTGACCTTACATTGCTGAGCGATAGTTTTGAAAATAAATGGTGGATTTTATCACCTGATGAAAAATAACATGAGGAAGTTTAATTATTTATTATTGATCATTTTAATACCTGTTTTTATAAAAGCTCAGGATACTTCTTTTGTAAAGAAGGATTCTATAAAACATTTGCATGAAGTAATTATTGAAGCCGAAAAAGACAATGATTTTGGTATTACAAGATTAAAACAGATAGAAGGAACAGCTATTTACGCAGGAAAAAAAACGGAAGTGATTTTACTTAATGATGTGAATGGTAATATAGCAACAAATAATTCACGTCAGATATTTGCAAAAGTAGCAGGATTAAATATTTGGGAAAGTGATGGTGCCGGAATTCAACTTGGCATAGGAGGAAGAGGCTTAAGTCCCAATCGAGTATCTAACTTTAACACGCGGCAGAATGGTTATGATATGAGTGCTGACGCATTGGGTTATCCTGAAAGTTATTATACCCCCCCAATGGAAGCTTTAGAGCGTATTGAAGTAGTTCGGGGTGCCGCTTCTTTACAATATGGTACCCAATTTGGTGGATTTATTAATTTTAAACTCAGACAAGCACCCGAAAAAAAGGCAATTGAAGTACGGGCTAAACAAACTGCTGCATCCTTTGGTTTTTATAATGCTTTCACTTCAGTTGCCGGAACAATTAAGAAGGTCAGTTACAGCACGTTTTATCAGTATAAGGTTGGAAACGGCTGGCGTACGAATTCAAAATTTGATGTTCATACAGCTTTTGCTGGATTGGCATATCAGCTTAATTCTAAACTTAAAATAAGTGGAGAATATACGTTTATGAATTATCTGGCTCATCAACCAGGAGGGCTTACGGATAAACAATTTGCTAAAGATCCGAAACAGTCTAACAGGGAAAGAAACTGGTTTGGAGTAAATTGGAACCTTGCAGCCGTTAATCTGGATTACGTGATTAACGAAACCTCAAGAATAAATTGGAGAACTTTTGGTCTTTATGCACAAAGGGATGCTTTAGGAAACTTGGGAAGGATTGACAGAACCGATGCAGGAGCAGAAAGAGATTATTTGCAAGATAAATTTAGGAACTACGGTAGCGAATTCCGTTATTTAAAAAGTTATAATCTTTTTAAAAAGATTTCTACTTTTCTGATAGGTGCTCGGTATTATAAAGGAATTACTTTTCGTAAACAAGGATTGGGAAATAAGGAAAAGACTCCTGATTTTTATTATATCAATCCTGATAATGTTGAGCATTCCAATTATACTTTTCCAAGTGAGAATGTCGCCTTCTTTTCTGAAAATATTTTTAGAATTACGCCCAAGCTAAATGTTACACCCGGCATCCGATTGGAATATATAAATACAAATTCAAAAGGTTATTACCATGAAGAGTCAAGTGATCTGGCGGGAAATATTCTCTATGAACGCAATGTGCAGGACAATCGCAGCAGTTACAGGAGTTTTATTTTAGCCGGACTTGGCTTAGGTTATAAACTGAATAAATGTATTGAAACATACACCAATTTTTCACAGAATTACCGATCAATTAATTTTAATGATATGCGTATTGTGAATCCCAATTCCATGGTAGATAATAATTTGAAAGATGAGAGCGGTTATTCTTCTGATATAGGTATTCGTGGGAATATTAAGAGCTTAGTAAATTTTGATATGAGCTTCTTTTTTCTAAAATATAATAACCGCATAGGTTCTATTCAGAAGGTAGATAGCACAACCTATCAGGTTTACAGATACAGAACAAATGTTTCAGATTCCCGCAATTATGGTCTCGAGAGTTTTGTTGAGGCAGATATATTCAAATTAATAGCAGGAAAAAATAGAAAATTAGGAATTTCTATTTTCACCAATTTTTCATTCATTACGGCAGAATATATCAATAGCAAAGAGCCATCTGTAAAAAATGGAAACAGCGTGGAGTTAGTGCCTGAAAAAATAAATAGAGCAGGAATAACTATTTCCTATAAAGATCTTAAAATAACCTATCAGCATGCTTATACTTCTGAACAATATACCGAAGCTACAAATGCAAAATCGACAAGCGCTGCTGTTGACGGTTTGATTCCTGCCTATTCTGTAATGGATTTTTCTTTGAGCTATATTTACAAAAGGTTTTCGGTGTCATCAGGTATTAATAATTTATTGAATACTTATTACTTTACAAGACGTGCAGATGCTTATCCGGGACCTGGCATCATTCCATCTGACGGACGAAGTGTTTATTTTACCTTAGGAATAAAATTATAAATACCCCCTTTTTTCTACCGAACCAGTTGTTTGAAACTTCTTTCCTCAGGTAATCTGGTTGTAAAAAACTGGGTAAGAGCTTAACTTTTATAGAAGATTCATTATTAAAGTTTTCGAAATAAATACGCAAATTAAATGGTTCAAAAACTGTGTGTTTTTCTTTTGTCTTGATACAAAAGAAACAAAAAATCAAGAACAAACGATTCCTCCACACCTGCAACCCTGCATCGCGTTTGTTCATTCCTCACGCGCGTTTTCATAAGGATATTTTTTGCAAAACAATGAAACCATCTGTTTTTATTAATATATCTGTTTTGTCGAAATTATTTTGAAAGCTTTACTAACAGAAGAGCTGCGGTTTAAAGAATTAAATTTAGTTTATCTCAGGAAGGAGCAATTCCAGGATGTAGCATTATTTTTATCATCCATTACTTCAATTGAAAAAGTGTGCTTTCCTTCGGGAATGGTGTTTTCAAAAGTGTAAAACAAAAAATTATTTTTCGCATCATATTCACATAATACCCATTTACCATCAATGGTAGCAGTATATTTTTTTATTCCAGAAAGATTATCTTTTGCTTTTATACCAATTGTTTTGGCTTTTTTAAAATCTACATTATTTTTATCGTAAACTTTGAAAACAGGCTTTAGTTGAGGAGCAATAGTATCTATGCTTATTGCAAAATTGCCGAAATGCTTTATTGGAGAGCTAATCCAGCCTTCGTGATAAATACCTCCTTCATAACTTTTATTCCCTTTATCATTAATCGAAATAATTACAACTTTCTGATGAAGAGAAACAGGTATGTTGTCGGCTTTAATACTTAATGTAAATGCTTTTTGCAAGGCTGTTTGACCGTTATGGATATGATGCAAGGGGGAGTAGTTTCCTTTTAATTTAGGCGTACTGAAATAAATAAAGTCTAAATCGTCGTATAATGAAAAGGCCGGTATTGTAATTTTAATGTTATCATTATTAAACTCATTTTCTTTAAAACAATCAAAGCTAATGCTTTTGTTGATAAAGACAGTAGGGTTTTCTTTAGCTTTACTTGCGCTTCGCACCTTCAACATTATTTCACTGGTATTGCCTGCAAAATCCTTTATAATATACCTTATCCAATGAATAGCATCATCATTAAAGTTAATTATCCCATTATTTAATACATCCTTATAAATTCCTAATTGATTATTTTTAGAAATAAAACATTTTTGAATTTTATTATTGTGTTTTTGTTTTTCAGAAAAATCAATGAGCGTATTTACAAAACGAGCATTTTCGAATGTGAATTTTTCTAATTCATGATAATAAATTCGTTTTCCACCCGATTGTAATTCAATAGAAAATACAGCGTTTTGGTTGGAAGAACCGTTTTCTGTATCATAACATTCTATTCCAAAACCAATTGTTCCATTTACTGAAATTGTATCCGTCGCCTTAAAAGTATAAGCCCCTTTGTTAAATTTAGGTATTATTTTTTTCGTGATAAATTTACCATTAACAGAGGACGCTGTACCAACAGGGTAAATTGCTATTGCTGTAATAACTGGTTTAACGTTATCCTTCACCATAAATCCGAAAAAATATGGATTTATAGGAGTCTCCGTTTTTGTTTCGCGTATTTCAAAATGAAGGTGCGGCCCTTCAGAACCACCTGTATTGCCTGACAGAGCTACTAAATCACCTTTTTTAACAAGTATGACATTATCAGAAAGAAGAGAATCTATCTCAAATGCTTCTTTATTATATTGCATATTTTTTGCAAATAAACCTATGGCAGCATTAAAACTTTGTAAATGAGCATAAACAGAGGTATATCCATTGTAATGGTTGATGTATAAAGCTTTCCCATAGCCAAATGGACTAATTTTAACGCGTGAAACATAACCATCGGCAATAGCATAAATGGGCATTCCTTCCCTGTTATTTGTTTTTATATCAAAACCAGCATGTAAATGATTTGGTCTTATTTCGCCAAAATTACCAGCAAGGTTTAAAGTGGTATCAACAGGACTTCTAAAAAAATTAGAGGGATATAAATTTTGGGCAAAAAAATAATTATCTAAAAGAAGAAAAATAATAATAAATAGAATCTGTTTTGACATTGGGTAAAGATAATAAAACATTTCAAAAAAAATTTTGATATTCAACATTTCGTAGTTACATTTGCAAAAATGTTAAATTTGGAAATCTGTTGAAGAACGATTTGAAAAACAGCGTTTTAAAATTAAATTTTTGAGGTATAATTTTAATTTTTGATTGATAGTCTTTAAATTAAATTGTAATTGCTTAAGTATCATTTGCGAATTTTAATAATTGATTATGAACGAGTTAGTTTTTCCAATAAACGATCTAAGAGCCAAAATTGAAAAATTAGTAGCATTACACCAGCAGCTAAAAAAGGATAATGAACAACTGTATGTAGATAATGAAAGTTTACAAAAAATAATTAATGAACAAAAAGTTACGATAGAATCCTTATTAAATGAACAAAAATTTACCATTGAAACCATAGAAAAACACAATAAAGAATTAATACAAAATCAGTCAGAAGAGCAAACAAAAATAGTTTCGGATACAAAACAAAGAATTAATGAATTAGTTCAGGAAATTGACAATTGCATTACCCTATTGAAGTAAATACAGTTAAAGGTTATAAAAACAGATAGTTTTAAAATTCAATTAAAACGTCCTGTTTTTATACTTTCAAACTAAATAAATAAAATGGCAGAAGTTTCATTAAAAGTTTTAATTGCAGGCCGTGTATATCCTTTAACAATAAAGGAAGAGGAGGAGAGTAAGGTTTTACTTGTTGCAAAACTAATAAATGAAAAATTAAAGGAATTTGAACAAAATTATTCGGTACGTGACAAGCAAGATTTATTAGCGATGTGTGCCCTTAATTTATTAACTTCCCAACACAATAATCCTGAAAAAGCCCCTGAGCTGGAAAATGAACTTATTAGCCAGCTTGATTTATTTGTTTCAAATTATCTTCAAAAAGAAAGTAATGCAATTTAGTAAATTGGTGTTTTTTAGATGAATTTTTTTAAATAAAAGTGCATAATTATATTTTCAGCTTTTATTATATCTATCTATATACAATTTGTTTTTTTGTTTACAGAATAATATATATTTTCTGTAATCAAAAAAATCCCTGTCCCCCTGCTAAACGCAATTTAATTCTACTTTCGACTTCCGAAAAAAGCATAAGAAGCATTTTTTTAGTATCTACATTTAATTTAAAAAAACATGGAACCAATTAGCATTATAGTGGCCTTGATAGGATTGTTTTTAGGAGCAATTATTACGTTTGTATTCATAAAAAAAACGAACGAAGGTAAGGCAGCAAGCATAATAAAAGATGCAGAAGCGAAAGCAGAAGTTGTTAAAACAGACAAAATCTTACAAGCCAAAGAGAAATTTTTTCAGCTCAAGGGGGAGCATGAAAAATTAATTAACGAAAAAAATCAAAATATTCAACAAGCAGAAATTAGAATAAAACAAAAGGAGCAATCGCTTTCACAAAAGCAAGAGCAAGTGCAAAGGAAAGATTCTGAATTAGACACTATTAGAAAAAATCTTACGCATCAATTAGAATTAATAAATTTAAAACAAATTGAGGTAGATAAATTTCATCGCCGGCAAGTAGAGCAACTGGAAACGCTAAGCGGCATGAAAGCTGAAGAGGCGAAGACTCAGTTGGTAGAATCATTAAAAGCGGAAGCTAAAACTGCTGCTATGTCGCATATAAAAGATATTGTGGAAGAGGCGAAAATTTCTGCTAATCAAGAAGCAAAAAAAATAGTTATTCAAACGATTCAAAGAGTAGCTACAGAGCATGCTATTGATAATTCAGTTTCTGTATTTAACATAGAAAGTGATGAAATAAAGGGTCGTATTATTGGACGCGAGGGAAGAAATATACGTGCTCTTGAAGCAGCAACAGGCATTGAAATAATTGTAGATGACACGCCTGGTGCAGTTATATTGTCGGGATTTGACCCTATACGCAGAGAAATTGCTCGTTTAGCATTACATCAATTAGTTACAGACGGTAGGATCCATCCTGCCCGCATTGAAGAAATAGTTGAAAAAGTAAAAAAACAAATTGAAGAAGAAATTATTGAAACAGGAAAACGAACTACCATTGACTTAGGAATACATGGCCTGCATCCTGAATTAATAAGAATGGTTGGTAGAATGAAATATCGTTCCTCCTATGGTCAGAATTTATTGCAACATTCAAGAGAAGTTGCAAACCTGTGTGCTATAATGGCTGCTGAATTAGGCTTGAATGTTAAATTAGCCAAACGTGCCGGATTGTTGCACGATATAGGAAAAGTACCTGATGATTCACCTGAAATTCCTCATGCTATACTAGGGATGCAGTTGGCTGAAAAATACAAGGAGAAACCAGAAGTTTGCAACGCTATAGGTGCTCACCACGATGAAATTGAAATGACCACCTTGATTTCTCCAATCGTTCAGGTTTGTGATGCCATCTCCGGTGCTCGCCCTGGTGCAAGACGTGAAGTGGTGGAGCAGTACATTAAACGATTAAAAGATTTAGAAGCCTTAGCACTATCTTATCCTGGTGTTGAAAAAACATATGCCATTCAAGCGGGAAGGGAATTACGTGTATTGGTATCCTGCGATAAAGTAACGGATAAAGAAGCGGAAATACTTTCATTCGATATTTCGCAGCGCATTCAAACTGAAATGACATATCCAGGACAAGTGAAAATAACTGTTATACGCGAAACAAGAGCTGTGAGCATTGCGAAGTAATTAATAACAGGGATTAGCACCCATTGCTCTTATTAATTTTGATATTAGTTATTTTTAATGGAAATTAAAAACTTTAGAGAATTTTTTAAAAGCAAAACCATTTTAAGTTATGTCCTTACCTTTGGTGTTGAATTTGTAATAATGCTTATTACCATAGTATTATTTAAATTTGTAGCAGTAAAATTTTTAGATACAGGATTTGCAGAGTTTTCTATTAACAAAAGACTCGTTGGTTTTTTAATGCCTCTTATGATGTTAGGATTAGGTGTTTCCCTACCTAAATTTCTTCCCCTCGAAAATGAAAAAAAACAATTGGAAATCCATTATTCTGCATTAATTATTGTTTCCTCCTTATTTTTATTTTCGCTTATTATATTTCTTTTCAATAGCGCATACCTATCCCATTTGGCCTTTGGAGATTTCAACCATGAGAAAATGTTTGCAGCCTCCTTGCTATACGTATATAGCTTGATGCTACATGCCTGTATTTATAATTATTTTAGAGGTAAATTCGATTTTGTTATTTCTAGCTTATTGCAGCTTGTAAATTTGGGAGTACTTCCTTTTATTTTCTTTTTTTTAGTTAATGATGTATATCATTTATTTTTAATTTTAAGTATAGGAACAATAGGGCTTTTATTACTAATTAATTCAATATATATTCCACTTATCAAGCTTAAAAGTTTTGATTGTTTTCAGAATATTAAGTTGCTTGTAAAATATGGCATTCGAAGAGCACCAGGTGATGTTATACTAGGCCTTTTTTTATTTATACCAACTTATTTAGCATCAAATTATTTTTCATTAACAATTGCAGGAAACGTTGCTTTTTGTCTTAGCTTATTTAATATCGTTATTGCAATTATGTCGCCAATCAATATTATTTTATTACCTAAAGCTTCAAAAATTGTTTTTGAGAAGGACTTTTCACTTTTACGAATTATAAGTTCTAAATTATTAATAGTTTCAATTGGTGTTGGTATTATTTCACTTGCTGTTGTTTATATTTTTGGTGAAAATATTTTAATAATGTTTAATGTTAAAGATTATTTAGAAGTAGCAGGCTATCTTAACATAATATTTTTTGGTGTAATAGGATTTAGTTTGTTTAGTGTTATCCGCAGTATTATTGATGCTTATTACGAAAAAGCTAGAGTAGCTTCAATAATAATAATTTCATTTTTATTTTTTATTTTTTGCATTCTAATAATTAAATATTTTGATTTGTTTTCGATAAAAAATATTTTAATTGCTTTTACTTTTAGTATTAATTTTTTAGGTTTATTAACTTACTTTATTTTAACTCGGATAAATAAAAGAATTCAACAATGATTTCAATACTAATATTTTACTTTTTATTGTTATGTTTTTCTGTTCTGATTTTTAGAAATGCTTATAAAATATATAAACAAAATAATGATTATACATTACTAATAAGTACATTAATTATCTATTACTTTACACTTTGTGGCGCATGGATTTTTCCTATAGATTCGTTTTTTGGTTTTAGTGGAGATAAAATCGGACTGCATTATAAACCAATATTCGAAAGGTTGTTTGCAGTTAATTTTGATACAGACTATTATTTAGCGTGTTCCTATTACTGTTTGTTTATTTTAATATTTCAGTACTCCTATATTTTATTTATAAAACAATTTGTAAAGCCTAATAAAATCGATATTAATTTATCTTCAAAAGCCAGCCTGGAAGTTGTTATAAACCCTTATCTAATACTGATATTTTCATTGGTTTGTGTTTTTATTAGTGCATATATAATGAAAGATGAAATTTATTATGCTATAGCACAAGAAAAATCAGTCTATTTAATTACAAGAGCAAATGCTAATCCACTGTATACTATTCATCAATTGGCGAATGAATTTAGCGTTTTGATTCCCATCATTGCATATTCATTTTCAATCTTCAAAATGGGTGAAATAAATATAAAAATAGATAACAAAAAAGGAGCCTTCCAAATATTGTTGTTTTCATTTCTATTTGCTTCCCTATATATATCGTTTTTAGGAAATCGTCGGGAAATATTATCTGGTATAGTAATTTTTAGTTTGATGAACTTAAGTCAATTGAAAAGGTTTAATTACAAAGGAGCTGCTTATATATATGTACTTGTTTTTTTATTATTTCTTGGAAATAATTTTTTTAGATCTCGAGTAATTCCTAGTAAGTTAAATGCCATATTTAAGCTAGAGACGAGTAAAGATTTTAAAGATAATTTATATGATACAAATGGCATAGCGAGCTCTCTTTTATTTAGTAACGAATTATTTTATGCTCACTTTTCTATGTACGGTGTGCTTCATAAAGATGTTCCATATACATATGGTTCTAGTTATAAATATTTAGCCACTTCAATTATCCCAAGGGCTTTATATCCAAATCGACCAATGGATATTTATAAATACTACGCTACTGCTGTAAATGCTACGCCTGGTCAAATTTATACCATTCATCATGCTACAGCCTGTTATTTAAATTTTGGATTGCTTGGATTAATTTTTGGGGGAATAAGTTTAGGGGCTGTTTTTATTTTTGCCTTTTATATAAATTTTTATCCGTTCAAAAAATACAATAAGTTTTTAATATTATTGAAATATTTAATCCCATTTTTAATTTCTGCACAGCTCGTAACTTTTATTACAGCCGGACCAGAGGCATACAAATCATTAATCTTAGAAGGTGTTGTATTTCCAATATTTATTCTTTGTTTATGTTCAAAAAAAAATGCAGTTGCAATAGATTGATTTTTATAAACCATGCAGCAATAAGATTAATAAAAAAAACCAGTAATTTTTATCCTTTGCATTTCTATGTTTTTCTTCTTTTATTACTCCAAATTATGTAACTTTTTTATCTAAATTTGTGATATTGCATTTGCATTATATTCTGATGGTTTAATAGATCAAAATTTTAAAATTTATCTAACACTTTTTTATCCTAATGAAAGTAATAATTCTTGGTGAAAACAATAGCGTCCATATCCAAAAATGGATTCAAGCAATTGCTAGTTTTGCAGAGTTACAGTTGCATGTAATTTCATTCGATAGAGGTGTAAAATATGAAGGAGTAACATACCATCCTTTAAGCGTTATTTCGGGAACAAAAGTCGATTATTTGTTAAATATATTTAAAGTAAAATCGTATATAAAAAAAATTAAACCTCATTTGGTTCATGCTCATTATGCTACTAGTTATGGCTTTTTAGCTCGTTTTTCAGGATTTCACCCCTTCATAATTACTGGATGGGGTGCCGATATTTTTGATAGTCCGAAAAACTATTTTATGAAAAAATTATTAGTAAATACTTTTAAGAACGCCGACGCTATCTCCGTTCTTTCTGAAATTACCCGCGTTGAAATTAAAAAACTAAGCAATAAATATGTTCATTTAATCCCTTTTGGGGTCGATATTAATAAATTCGGCGTAAAAAAAACAGATAATAATGGTATTGTAAAAATTGGAACAATTCGAACTCTTTCTGAAAAATATGGCGTGGAATATTTAATAAGGGCCTTTGCTCTCGTATGTAATAGTCATCAAAATATAAAATTAGAAATAGTAGGTGATGGTCCACTGCGTTCATTTTTAGAAAATTTAACGGTTGAACTTGGTATTGAAAATAAAGTTGTTTTTCATGGTTTTGTTAATCAAAACTCATCTTTTGAAAAGTACATTGAAATTCTTCAAAGCTTTGATATATTTGCAATATTATCTATTTTAGATTCCGAAACTTTTGGTGTTGCTGCTGTTGAAGCCTCGGCATGTGGAATTCCAGTTGTTGCTACTAATGTTGGTGGCCTGCCAGAAGTAATAGATTCGGAAAAATCTGGTATTATCGTTCCTCCAAAAAATGTCAAGGCTACAGCAATAGCCTTCGAACGATTAATAAGTAATGAAAATTTACGTATTAATATGGGAAAAAATGGTAGGCTTAAAGTCGAAAATAATTATAATTGGTCAACTAATATAAATCAGATGTTAAATTTGTATTCAGAGACTATTAAAAATAAAAAAAATAATTAATTTAAAATTTATTTATTACTATCCTGTGTAACATATTTGAGATCTTTTCTAAAATTGAAATTACGTGAAATCAGTTGCTATTGTAATACCATGCAGAAACGAAGAGAATTACATCGCGCGATGTATAGATTCTATACTTCTGCAAAGTTATCCTAAAGATAAATTATCGATTTATATTTGTGATGGAATTAGTACTGATTTAACTATTGCTATTATAAAGCGTTATGGGGCTATTTACGATAATATTCATCTTATTATTAATGAAAAGAAAACTACTCCTTATGCTTTAAATCTTGGAATAAATAATTCTGATACAGATATTGTTATTATTCTTGGAGCCCATTCCGAAATTCATGCCGACTATGTATCCAAATGTGTGGAATCTTTTTCTTTTGATAATAATATAGGCTGCACTGGAGGACTAATTGAAAACGTTTATGAAAGTGAAACTGCTGCAGTAATAGGGATGGCGATGTCTTCTAGTTTTGGCGTTGGCAACGCTCATTTTAGAACAGGGAAGAAAGACGGTTTTGTTGATACCGTTGCTTTTGGTGCTTATAAAAGAGAAGTATTCAATAAAATAGGATTGTTTGACGAAGAACTTATCCGTAATCAAGATGATGAGTTTAACTTCAGATTGTTAAAGGCTGGATTTAAAATTTATTTATGGCGTGAAATTCGGTCTAAATATTATGTGAGGGCATCCTTCAAAAAGTTATTTCAGCAATACTATCAATATGGTTATTGGAAGGTTTATGTAGCTAAAAAACATAAAGCGATTACTACTTTTCGACAAGTAGTTCCGTTGTTTTTTGTTTTGTTCTTAATTACAGGCCTTGTATCTTCGGTGTTTTGTTCTTTGTTTTTTGTTTTTTATTTATTTGGTTTTCTATTTTATTTATTTGCTAGTTTATATAGCGCAGTAAAACTTACTGGTAAATCAAATCAATTAATTAAGGTTATGTTCTCGTTTTTTATCTTGCATTTTTCTTATGGCTGTGGATATTTAAAAGGTCTTTTCGATTTTTTTGTATTGAATAATAGTATTAAAAAAGAAGAAAATTTATCAAGGTGATGACAAAACGTGAATTTCATTCTTCGGCACATTTTATCCTGGCTATTTTAATAGCCTTTACACTTCCGTTCGCTAAGTTAACTGCAGGTTTTATTGCTTTAATGCTTTTAAACTGGCTTTTAGAAATGGATTTTAGGAATAAATTTAAGGCAATAGGCTCCAATAAATTAACAATGTGTTTCATTGCTTTTTTTATAATGCATCTTTTAGGATTAATTTATACTGAAAATATTAATTCTGGTTTATTTGATATTCAAGTTAAACTATCACTTTTGTTTTTCCCAATTATATTAACCAGTCGCCCTTTCGATAATAAAAAGGTTAATTATATTTTTCTTGCTTTGTTAATCGGCTCAATTATTTCTTCCCTATTATTGTTTATTATTGCTACTTATACCTATTTAACATTATCGCTAAATCATTTTTTTTATCAGGAGTTTTCTATACTTATTCATCCCAGCTATTTATCCATGTATATTAATTTGTGTATTGCTTGGTTGCTGCTTAAGTTATTAAATATCGATACCAAATCTTTTAGTATAAAAAACAAAATATCGTTAGTTATTATAGCTTTTCTTTCCTTTACAAATATTCTTTTGTCGTCGAAAATGGGGTTGGTATCGATGTTATTAATTTATATTTTTTATTTATGGTATTATATCATTTTAAAAAGAAAATATTTTTTATCATTTTTAGCGTTTTTAATTTTGTTAGGCATTATTTTTTCTGCTATCAAGCTCTTTCCAGAAATGGCTCGCCGTCTTAGCCGCTCTGTGGAAGCTTTCTCTCATCCCACCCTTAATCAATCTGAAAATGAAAGTACGGCAGTTCGTTTTCTTATATGGAGCGCGGCAAATAAAGTTATTTCTGAAAATGTTTTATTTGGTGCCGGCACTGGTGATGCTAAAGATGCATTAATAAAGGAATATGAAAAGAGGGGTATGAAAGGTGCTCTTGAGCATAAATTAAACGCTCATAATGAATTCTACCAAGTGTTTATTAGTATTGGTATTATTGGTTTTATTATATTTGTAATTACTTTGCTGGCCCCGCTATCGCTTGCATTTAAAATTAACAATTTCATTTATATAATATTTTTATTTATTATCGTATTTAATTTTTTGCCAGAATCAATGTTAGAAACACAAGCTGGTGTTATGTTTTATTCTTTTTTTAATTCTCTTTTATGTTTTAGTTGTTACAATCCTAAATTGTCTTTTCAAAACCAGAAACCATTATGATACCATTTTCACCACCACGCATTGATCAAAAAATAATTGATGAAGTAACTAAAGTGCTCCAATCAGGATGGATTACCACTGGTCCTCGTACAAAATATTTTGAAAAAGAATTGACAAAATATTGTGGTAACCAAGCCACATTATGCTTAAATAGTGCTACAGCAGGTCTGGAAATAATGCTACGATGGTTTGGTGTTAAAGAGGGTGACGAAGTTATTTTGCCAGCCTATACCTATTGCGCAACTGCAAACGTAGTAATACATTGTGGTGCTACTCCTGTTTTTGTAGATGTTAATCCCCACGATTTTAATATTTCTATCGCTAATATAGAAAAAGCGATAAACTCTAATACAAAGGTTATAATGCCTGTGGATTTTGGTGGACAATGTTGCGACTACGATCAGTTGAACGCTTTGGTTATTAAATATAAAAATATATTTTTGGCAAATACACTCGAACAAAAAACATTAAATCGTATATTAGTTTTGTCCGATTCTGCGCATTCTTTTGGTGCTTGGTATAATGGTAAAAGGGCTGGCTCTCTAACGGATGTTTCTGTATTTTCTTTTCACGCTGTAAAAAATCTTACAACTGCCGAAGGTGGTGCTGTGGCATTAAATTTACCTGAACCTTTTGATAATGAAAATGTTTATAAATCTTTATGTGTAAAAACGCTTCATGGGCAAGATAAAGACGCCTTGGCAAAAACAATTAAAGGTAATTGGCGTTATGACATTGTGGAGGCTGGTTATAAATGTAACATGACTGATATAATGGCCGCTATTGGTTTAATAGAGTTAGAGCGTTATGATAAGGATACATTAAAAGTTCGGCAGAATATATTTGAGCAGTATGATACTGCTTTTTCTCAATACAGTTGGGCACAATTACCAGAACATAAAACATTAATTAAAACTTCTTCTTATCATCTTTATGCATTGAGAATTAAAAATATTACGGAAGCTCAAAGAGATGCTATCATGAAAGAAATATTTGATTTTGACGTTTCTGTAAATGTTCATTTCATTCCTGTCCCTATGATGAGTTTTTATAAAAATATGGGCTATGACATTAATAATTATCCAATAACTTTTGATAATTATTCTCGGGAAATTTCTTTACCCGTTTTTTTTGATTTGAATGATGACTTGATAAAAACAGTTGTCAATGCAGTAACTGCATCAGTTAAAAAAGTGCTTGGTTAATTTGTACCGCAAAGGGGCAGAGTATTGTCTGTCCTTTTTTTATTAAAATTATTTTTATTTTACACGGCAATTCGCTTGTTGTCTTTGCGGTAAAAAAAATATTTATTTCGCTTTTATGAAACGCTCGTTCGATATATTTTTTTCTTTTATTGGTATCTTAATTTTTATTCCATTCTTTATTATTATAGGAGTATTAATTATAATTGATTCTAAAGGTGGCGTTTTTTATAGGCAATCCAGGGTAGGAAAAAACAATAAAGATTTTTTTTTATTTAAGTTTCGTTCCATGCAAAATACTTCTGATAAAAAAGGATTACTAACAATTGGTTTGAGAGATAATAGGATAACTAGAATAGGTTATTTTATTCGTAAATATAAAATTGATGAACTACCGCAATTAATTAATGTATTGGTTGGTGATATGAGTTTAGTTGGTCCAAGGCCTGAAGTACGCAAATATGTAGATTTTTATAATCAAAACCAGCTATTGGTTTTATCTGTGAAACCTGGTATTACAGATTATGCCAGTATTGAATTTAGTAATGAAAATGAATTGCTAGGTAAATCAGCTAATCCTGAACAAATTTATATTAACGAAATAATGCCGGCGAAATTAAAATTGAATCTTAAATATATTGCTGAACAAGGCTTAATTACTGATTTAAAAATTATTTTTAATACTATCTTAAAAATAATTAAATAGTTGTAAATATTAAAGTTGAATTTTTATTTTTTACTAAATTTTATTATTTCAAGATATAATTCCTCTACCTTTTTACGTGCCCATGGTGTTTTTCTAAGAAATGTTAAACTCGATTTAATACTAGGATTATCAGTAAAGCATTTTATTTTAATATGATATCCTAAATTGTCCCATCCATAAAAAGCTACCAAATGAGTGATAATATTTTCTAGCGTTTTCCCATGTAAAGGATTATTTGATTGCACTTCTTTCATAATAAAATTATCAAAAATAATTATCTCCTTCTTTTACTATTATCTTTCCTTGTTGATTTACCTTTTTTAGGATCTTTAACGCTCGGTCCTCCTAAATTTATTTTTTTATTTTTTGTTTTTTTCTCATGAAAAGCACCCTCTCCCTTAGGTATTTTTATTGCTGCTATCCGCTTTATGTTTTTATCTGCTATTGCTGGTTTTTCGTCTTCTGTAAATATATTTGAAACTTTCACTTGCGAAGGGAAAAGTAATATAGGGATCTCTAATTGCATTAGCTTTTCTATCTCTAACTGATAAGATTCTTCTACCTTGTTGAAAAATGATATGGCGGTACCTGCTTTATTTGCTCTTCCAGTCCTTCCTATGCGATGGATATAATCTTCTGGGATATTGGATATATCAAAATTGATAATGTGAGAAACATCTGAAATGTCTAAACCCCGCGCAATTATATCCGTTGCTATTAATACGCGGCTTTCGCCTTCATGAAATTTTTTAAGATTATTAATTCTATTGTTTTGTGATAAACCCGAGTGTATTATTCCTACTTGATCCAATAATTTTTTCTTTAAAAGTTCATACAAATTATCTGCAAGTTTTTTGTTCTCCACAAAAACTAATACTTTATTTAATTCAACATCATCTAATAAATGTTCTAATAAATTTACTTTTGTATAAAAATTTTGAACATAATATCCTTTCTGAATTATTTTATTAAGTGGTGTTCCATGGGCAGCAATTTCTATATTAAATGGGTCATTGAAATATTTTGCAATAAGTTTTCCTACTTCTTCAGAAATTGTTGCCGAAAACATGAGGTTTTGCCTTTTGATGGGAAGTGTTTCTAAAAAACTAATTAATTGCTGGCGAAAACCAAGGCTCAACATCTGATCCACTTCATCAATAACTAATTTTTGAATGTTTTTCAATCTTAAAATTCCTGTATGCACCAAATCAACTAACCGGCCTGGTGTTGCTACTAAAATGTCAAGACCATTATAAACTAATTGTTTTTGGGTATTAATATTTGTCCCGCCATATACTCCTTGATAACGAATATTCATATAAGTGCTTAGTTTTGCAATTTCGCCAACTATTTGCAATACTAGCTCTCTTGTAGGCACTACTATTAATATGCTTGGATGTTTTTGTTCCGTATATTTTAATTGCCTTAGTAATGGTAATAAGTATCCAAATGTTTTGCCCGTACCTGTTTGGGCTATTGCTACTAAATCCTTCCCCGACATTATTACAGAAAAAGCTTTTTTCTGGATGGGGGTTGGATATACATAGCCCAAGTCGTCTAAGGCGCTTAATAGCGATTTGTTTAAATTTAGTTCGTCGAAAGTCACAATAATGGTTTTAGTTATTTACAAAGTTAATTGAATGCTTATTAATAACTAATTAAAAATTTTTTTTCAATAAAGTGTTTTTTTTCATGCGCATTAAGATTGTTACTCAATATTACATTTTTTTCTTTGTTAAATTCAATATTTTTTTGTCTGTAAATAATAATCTTCGCTTCTGAAAATTGACACCGATTAATTATAAAACTTAAAGTTTGTAAATTAATTCGAAAACTTCTTTTCAATATTCAGGTATTTAAATTGTGTAATATAAAGTATATATCCTAAATATTTTAAATGTTAATAATAATTGCAATAAGAAAATAGTGGTTTTATAATTTCTCAATCAAATTTTTCGTTTACTTTTATAAATTCATAAAATTATATAATTCAATGTCTGAAAAAAAAAAACTTTTCTTGTTAGATGGTTTCGCACTTATTTACAGAGCATATTTTGCTTTCAGTAATAACCATCTCATTAATTTAAAAGGTGTTAATACTTCTGCTGTATTAGGTTTTACCAATACATTAATGGAAGTCCTGAAAAAAGAAAAACCTTCACACATTGCTGTTGTGTTTGATACTCCAGAGAAAACTGTAAGGCATATCGAATTTTCCGAATATAAAGCCAATCGCGAAGCAATGCCGGAGGATCTTTCGGCATCTATTCCTTACATAGTTAAATTAATTGAAGGTTTTAATATTCCATTATTGTATTCAAACGGCTATGAAGCGGATGATGTTATTGGCACCCTTGCAAAAAAAGCAGAACAATTAGGTTTTACAACATACATGATGACGCCTGATAAAGATTTCGGGCAATTGGTTTCGGATAATATCTTTATTTACAAACCCGCTCGTTTAGGTAATGGTGTCGAAATAATGGGTGTTAATGAAGTATGTAAAAAATGGGATATCAAAAATGTAAACCAATTAATTGATATTTTAGGTTTGATGGGTGATAAGGTTGATAATATTTCTGGTATCCCTGGTGTCGGCGAAAAAACAGCAATTCAGCTTGTTAAGGATTTTGGTACCATAGAAAATTTAGTTGTAAATACCGAAAAGTTAAAAGGTAAATTAAAAGAAAAAGTTGAACAAAATGTTGATAAGGCCATGCAATCAAAATGGCTTGCTACAATAATATGCGATGTACCCATCGATTTTAATGAAGAGGAGCTTAGGCATAAAGAGCCCAATAAAGAAATGCTGAAAGAACTTTTTACTGAACTTGAATTTCGAAGGTTGGCAGAGCAAATGGGAATAGGTAATTCTACTCCTAATGAGTTGCAAAAAAAGACGGAAGTAGTTTCCGAACTGAGTTTACCATTGCTCAAAAAACAATCCACTAAAAATAATGCAAATCCTGACCAAATAAATTTGTTCTTTCAGGCAGACCATGAAATAATAAATAAAAAAAATACAATAGCTCTTCATTCAAATATGGAGGAAGACCAAAATACCATTGTTGTTAATGATCTAGAAGTGCTTAATAGCGAGCATCCATTAATTGAGATCAAAACTAATAACATAGATAGTTTACATCATAATTATCTTTTGATAGATACAAAGGAGAAAAGAAACGCACTTATTATAGAATTAAATTTGCATCCCGAATTTTGTTTTGATACTGAAACAACAGGCTTAGATGTAAATAAAGCTGAATTGGTTGGTATATCTTTCGCTATCAAACCATCGGAAGCATATTATATTCCTATACCAGAAAATTACGATGAGGCGCAAAAAATTGTAAACGAATTTAAAGGTTTATTTGAAAATATAAATATTGGGAAAATTGGTCAGAATATAAAATTTGATTTATCAATTTTAAAACGTTACGGGGTTGAATTAAATGGAAAATTATTTGATACAATGCTCGCTCATTTTCTTATTCAACCCGAAATGCGCCATAATATGAACTTCCTGGCCGAAACATATTTAAATTATTCACCCGTAACCATCGATAAATTAATAGGTAAAAAGGGTAAGGATCAACTTAATATGAGAGATGTATCTATTGAACAAATTAAAGAATATGCTGCCGAAGATGCGGATATAACATTGCAACTTAAAAATGTTTTTGTCCCTATGCTTGATCAGGCGCAGGCAAAAAAATTATTTGATGAAATTGAAATCCCTCTCATACCAGTTTTAGCGGCTATGGAAGCCGAAGGTATTACACTAGATAAAAATGCTTTAAAAGAATTGTCAGGGGAATTAACAAAGGATATTTTGTTGATAGAAGCCGAAATTCAACAGCTTGGCGGAAGGGCGTTCAATGTTTCTTCACCAAAGCAAGTCGGACAAATATTATTTGATGTATTAGAAATTACGGAAAAACCTAAAAAAACAAAAACCGGACAGTATGCCACTGGGGAAGAGGTATTGGTAAAACTCCTTGATAAACATGAAATAGTTTCGAAAATATTGGATTATCGAGAATTAATGAAATTAAAAAATACTTACGTAGATACTTTACCTGAATTAGTAAATCCCAAAAATGGAAGAATACATACTTCCTATAACCAGGTAGTAGCGGTAACTGGTAGGTTGAGCTCCGACAATCCCAATTTACAAAATATTCCCATTCGTACCGAAAGGGGAAGAGAAATAAGAAAAGCTTTTATTGCGCGTAACGAAAATTACATTTTACTTTCTGCCGATTATTCACAAATTGAATTGCGCATTATTGCTGAATTAAGTGAGGATGCTGGTATGATTGAAGCCTTTCTTTCTGGTCAGGATATCCATAAAGCTACGGCTGCAAAAGTTTATAATGTTAGTTTAGAAGATGTTACAGCCGACATGCGCAGGAATGCAAAAATGGTGAACTTCGGTATCATTTATGGTATCTCAGCTTTCGGACTTTCGGAACGATTAAATATTCCACGCAAAGAAGCAGCGGCAATTATCGAAAATTATTTTATTAAATATCCAGGAATAAAAGCATACATGGATAAAACTATTGAAAATGCTAAGGAAAAAGCTTATGTAGAAACAATCATGGGACGTAGAAGATATTTGCGGGATATTAATTCTGGTAATAATAATGTTCGGGGTTTTGCCGAACGTAATGCTATTAATGCCCCCATACAAGGTAGCGCTGCCGATATGATAAAAATTGCAATGATTAATATTCATAATGATTTTAAATTACAAAATTTACAATCAAAAATGCTTTTGCAAGTCCACGATGAATTAGTTTTTGATGTCAAAATAGAGGAGTTAGAAATAGTGAAATCAATTGTTGAATCTCGAATGAAAAATGCCATCCCTTCTTTAAAGGTACCTATGGAAGTGGGCATTGGAATTGGGAAAAATTGGTTGGAAGCGCATTAGGCTTTAATTGTAAATATTACATTTTTTAAAATTCATTAGTCTGATTTTTATGTTTAAATTTTATTAGCCCGGCATGCGTGCCAATTGTTTATCCATAATTTTTATCTGTTTTACCAATTCTTCCGACTTTGGCTTTAAGGCTTTTGCCTTCCTGAAATAATCCTTGGCTATTTTATTTTGAGTGCGTTGTATTTCTAAGGAGCATAATTGTAGGTATGCTGCAGCCAATGATTCCTTATCAGAAATCCCTGTTTTTACTGCTTCAACTAATGTTAAACGAGCTTCTTTATGACTGCCCTTCTTCAACTGTATAAAACCTAATTGTAATAAATTATCCCCTTTTATATTCCCAACAATCGATGATTTTGTGTTTAAACTCTTACGGATATTGCTTTCTGCATCGGTTAAGTTATCCTTTGCCATTGCAAGATTACTTTGTAACATATAATATCCCGAGCGTACTGGTTTAAATAATAGTCGAGGGAATTTTATTTTGTTAATATAAATAGCAGCTTTTTCTACATCTCCTTCCACCACAGCCTCCTGAACAATCCTCATGGTCCCTACCATAAAATAAAGTAACAATGAAAAGGCTGCCAATACATAACAAATCCAAGCAACAATAACATCATAATACAGGTGAGATAAAATTCCTAAACAAAATAAAAATATAATGATAGGTAAGCGATATAAAATGTAAAAACGTAAAAATTTCATCGTAAATATATTTAGGTTAACATATAATTTATTAATAAAACAACCATTTATTATTTTTAATTCCAAAACTGATCTGTTTGTATTCCTTTGAAACAGCTATTAGCATTTGTAATTAAATATCTGAAAATGATAATTTATTAATATTTTAAAAAATCTGCTTTTGTTTTTTAAAAAAGCAAAATTAATGCAAAAATATTAGAATTAGTGTTTTTTATTGCTTAAAAATATTCTTGCTTATTTTGGGGCATGATGAAGCAATTTCAGCCGATTAAAGGAACTTGCTTCGTTCGCGAAAAGCTCACTCGCAACACCCTGGATAAAAGGCGAAGTTTCTTTTATGGAAATTGAACGAAGGGTATCTGAGAGGCTTGTTTTATTTTGCGCGTCATTGCTAATCAAACCTTTGTATAGTCCTTAACTTTGGCAGGCCAATAAAGTTAAGACATATAAAGCCAAACAAACTTATTCTTGTTTATTTGTTTTGTAATCTTTAAGTATATTAAAATTTGCAACATGATTTTTTTACTTATGTCACTAAAAAATTAAAAGAATGGAGATTGTTTTAGCCACATTTTTTTTTGAAAGATAACATACATATTAAAACTATCGGGGAGGAAATTGGTGGTAGCATATTTTGAAATGATTCCGTGTCGAAAATACCATTAAATTAAATTTTTTAATGTTGGAAATAATTTCATCAACTATTTTAATAATTATCAATAAATTTATTGTTAAATATTTAACAATCAAGCTTTTAAAATCAAAATAAGAAACATGGTTGGTAACAATAAAACAGCCTCCCGCTATTCCATATTTCAATATCAATTCTTATAACTAATAATTATTATCTTTGCGCCCGCAATGATTGGTTTTATAATTATATTTCGTGCAATTTTTTAATTCTTGTTTTTTTTAAAAAATGCTAATTCGCATTTTGTATTTAACAAATTAAAATTTTTTTATTTTTTTTACTTTTTTTAAAAAATAATTAATGGGCGAAAGAATAAGATAGTATCAGTTTTATTGATTGTTTCATAATATAAGGGAATGCTTTTTTCCTTTTTTTATTATTCAAGTTGGCAATGTTTTTTATTTTAAAAAGCATTTAATGGATCTTGAAATTAGTATAATACTTTTTAAAAAAATCATAAAGAGCATTTTAAAAGGTCGAAAAATTAATGTTATAATTATTACAATAAAAAAGTATGGATAAAAATTCAGTTTTCGGTCTTTTAATTATTGGTGGCATTTTAATTGGTTGGATGTATTTAACTAAACCAACGCAACAAGAGCTCGCAAAACAGCAAATGCAATATGATTCTGTTGCAAAATTTGAAAAGTTGATACTTCAAGAAAATGAAAATGTTTCTCCAAGCGCTTTAAATGCAAACAATAAATTAGGAGTAGTTAATGCCCCCCTTTTACAAAGCGATTCCTTAATCGACCTTGCCAATAAACAAAATTATGGGGATTTCGCATGTGCTTCGCGGGGCGAAAATAAAGTCATTACCATCGAAAACGAAATGATGAAGTTAAATTTGTTTACCAAAGGTGGACGAATAGCTTCTGTTGAACTTAAAAAATACAAAACATTTGATGGTAATCCTTTGATTTTGTTCGATGCTGATTCTTCCATTCAAAATATTAATTTACAAATTAATTCGAAATTAATCTCTACCGATTCACTCTTTTTTGAGCCTGTTGGCAACAGCTTTAGCCTTGCAGGACAAGATTCTAAAAGTATTGCTATGCGACTTTATGCTGGTAGCAAATCAAAATATTTAGAGTATGTATATAAATTGACTGGTAAGGAATACATGATGGAGTTTCAATTAAACACTGTCGGACTACAAGATATTATTCCTGCTAAGTCCAGCAGCTTAACATTTAATTGGATGATGAAAACTCCAATGCTCGAGCAAAATCATGAAACACAAGCTGCTGCTTCTGCTATTTATTTTAAATATTTAAATGAAAATGTAGATAAGATTTCTGAATCCAGCGACGAAAAAAAACCAATGGAATCCAAAGTAAAATGGATAGGTTTTAAACAACAGTTTTTTACTGCTGTCATTATTGCTGATAATGCTTTTGATAAACCTACTGAAATTGAATCGGCTACCCTACTGGGCTCTGGTAAGTATGTTAAAAAATATTCCGCAGCTATTAATATACCATATGCCCATCAGGAAAATGAAAAATTTGGTATGAAATTATATTTTGGGCCCAATGAATTTAAAACTTTGAAAAATTATGACCTTGATTTAGAAAAACAAATAAATCTGGGATGGAAAATCTTTGGTTGGTTAAACCGACTGCTTACAATTCCTGTTTTTAACTTTTTGAATGGCTTCGATTTGAATTTTGGTATCAATATTCTAGTATTAACAATAATACTTAAATTGTTATTACTCCCTATTGCTTATAAAACTGTCCTTTCTTCTGCTAAAATGAGGGTGTTGAAACCTGAAATTGATGAATTAAATGAAAAACATAAGGACGATGAGCCTATGAAAAAACAACAAGCGGTGATGGCTCTTTATAAACAAGCTGGTGTTAACCCTATGGCTGGATGTATTCCTGTATTGTTACAAATGCCAATCTTAATTGCATTGTTTAGCTTTTTCCCTGCATCTATTGAATTGCGTCAGCAAGGATTTCTTTGGGCGCATGATTTATCAACCTATGATTCTGTTTATAATTTTGGCTTTTCTGTGCCTTGGTATGGCGACCATGTGAGTTTGTTCGCCTTATTAATGACAGCCTCCACACTTTTATATACATGGAGTAACAGTCAGCTGATGGGTACATCCAACCAAATGCCTGGCATGAAATGGATGATGTACCTCATGCCAATATTGTTTCTCGGTTTTTTAAATAATTATTCTGCCGGTTTAAGCTGGTATTATTTCCTTGCGAATATGATTACCTTCGGTCAAACATGGATAATTCAAAAGTTTGTTATTGATTCGGATGCTTTGCATGCCCAAATTCAAGAAAATAAAAAGAAACCTAAAAAGATTTCAAAGTTTCAGGAAAAATTAGAACAGATGACCAAAGAAAGGCAACAACAAATTAATCAAAAGAAAAAATAAATTTGCGTATTTACCTTTAGCTGTCCATCTCTTTTTTAGTTTTTATGAAGGCTAGATGTAATTTAGGTTTTAAGTTTTTTTAAATTAGTATTTTATTCATCATTAATTATTTATATGACATTTCACAAGGAAGGTATTCCATCTTTAATTATAACTGTTTTTTTAGTAGCAATATTGAATTATATTGCCTTTTATTTTTGTCCTTCATGTACAATTATAATTTGGTTAGTATATCTCTTGTCAGCCTTTTTATTAATTACCATTTTACAGTTTTTTCGTAATCCAAAACGAAATATTGTATTAAATGAAAACCATATTATTGCACCAGCCGATGGAAAAGTAGTAGTAATTGAGGAGGTTATGGAAACTGAATATTTTAATGAAAAACGCCTTCAGATTTCTATTTTTATGTCCCCTATCAATGTCCATATTAATCGATTTCCAATTTCTGGATTGGTTAAATATTCCAAATATCACCCCGGGCTTTTTTTAGTAGCTTGGCACCCTAAATCATCTTTAGAGAATGAACGTACAACAATTGTTGTGGAGCATAAAAATGGACAAGCAGTTTTATTTCGTCAAATAGCTGGCGCTTTAGCGCGTCGAATTGTAAATTATTCCAAAGAAGGTCAAATTGCCATACAAGGCGATGAGTTTGGCTTTATAAAGTTTGGTTCTAGGGTAGATTTGTTTTTGCCTTTAAATGTAAAGGTAAAGGTAAACCTTAACCAAAAGGTTTGTGGTCGCGAAACCATTATTGCAAGTTTTGAATAAGCTATACAATACAATTTATAAAAATATTAAGGTCTCAATTATTTAATTACTTTAGATAAATTTTAAAATTTATAAGGTGAAAAAGCCACTAATAATTATATTTCTCATATTGTTTTTTGATCAACTGATTAAAATTTATATCAAAACACATTTTTTTCTTGGTCAAGAAGTAAATCTATTGGGCGGCTGGTTTATTATTCATTTTACCGAAAATAATGGTATGGCCTACGGAATTGAATTTGGTGGCGATTTTGGAAAACTCTTTTTAAGTGTTTTTCGAATTGTTGCTGTTGGTGCTATTGGCTGGTATTTATTTAGTTTATCCAAACAAAAGGAAGATAATTTATATGTTATTTGTATTGCATTGATTTTTGCAGGTGCTTTAGGTAATATCATCGATAGCGCTTTTTATGGTGCACTATTCAGTGATAGTAATTATGAAGTTGCTCGTTTTTTGCCCGATGATGGTGGTTATGCTCCTTTGCTCCATGGTAAGGTGGTAGATATGTTCTATTTCCCTATTATAAAAGGTCATTTTCCCGCTTGGTTTCCATTTTGGGCTACAGAGGATTTTGTTTTTTTTCGCCCTGTTTTTAATTTGGCTGATGCCTCTATTAGTTCCGGTGTTGGTTTAATAATATGTTTCCAAAAACGTTTTTTTATTAATAAAACCGATCCTATTGCCAACGAAAATACTCCTGATGTAAATATTCCAAATAAAGAAAGCTAGACAGGATACTTGTTTTTTTATTTATCGGGTTTGAATTCCACCAATTTTTTTTGGCAACATTACCTTAGTAAAGCTTTCAAAATAATTTCGACAAAACAGCTGTACTAATAAAAACAGAGGCTTTCATTTTTTCGCAAAAAATATCCTTATGGAAACGCCCGGGAGGAATGAAAAAACGCGATGCAGGCTTGCAGGTGGGGAGGAATTATTTGATCTTGATTTTTTGTTTCTTTTGTATCAAAACAAAAGAAAAAAACACAGTTTTTAAACCATTTAATTTGCAGATTTATTTCGAAAACTTCACTAATCCAATTGTCTGTTTTTATTAATCGAATCCAGATTAATAATATTAACAAAAGTTTTTATCACCTCATTAATCTCATCCGCTGTTGTATATTTACCCAAACTAAAGCGAATAGAACTATAACAGTCGCTATCGTTTAAACCCATAGCTTTCAATACATGAGATGGCGCTTGATTTGCTGATGTGCAGGCAGAACCTATTGATAATGCCATGTAGGGGGTTTTTTTAAGTATTGTTTCTGAACGAATTCCTTGAATTAAAATGTTCGTTACGTTAAACAACCTGTTTTTGATGCTGCCATTAATATAAACATTCTTTAAACTGCATAGTTCCTGCTCCAATTTTGTTCTTAATTTGGAAATACGAACGGAGTCCTCCCACATTTCTAAACGAGCTATTTCACTAGCTTTGCCTAAGCCTACAATCCCCGGTACATTTAATGTTCCAGAGCGTAAACCTCGTTCATGCCCGCCTCCATATATTTGAGGTGCTATTGTAACCCGCGGGTTTTTCCTTCTTATATATAAAGCCCCAACTCCTTTGGGACCATAATACTTATGTGCGCTAATACACATTAAGTCAATATTGTCATCTTCCACATTGCAAAATATTTTCCCTATAGCTTGGCTAGCATCACACATGAAAAGGCTGTTGTTAGCATGAACCAATTCTGCAATTTGTTGAATGGGCTGTATTACCCCTGTTTCATTATTAGCATACATTATTGCTACTAAGATAGTGTTAGGCCTCAATTCCTTTTTTAGCTCTTCCAAATCTATTAAGCCTTCGCGGTCAACTGATAGATAAGTTACTTCGGCTCCTTTTAATTTTAATGAATTGCAGGTATCCAGTATTGCTTTATGTTCTGTTTTTACTGTGATGATATGCTTGCCTTTGGTTTGATAGTTTTCCCAAACACCATTTATTGCTAGGCTAATCGATTCTGTAGCTCCCGATGTAAAAATAATTTCCTGCGCCAGGCAATTAATAAGTTGCGCCAACTCTTCCCGAGCTTTTTTTACCGCCTCCTCAGCTATCCAACCATAGGCATGCGTTCTACTGGCCGCATTTCCATAATTTTCGCTAAAATAGGGCAGCATTGTTTCTAGCACTCGCCTGTCTACCGGCGTTGTTGCGTTATAATCTAAATAAATCGATTTCTTCACAAAACAAAAGTAAACAATCCTAGTGTTTTAAATTTACCATTCCTTATTTTATTTTTCCTTTTACAGCCCCCTCATTATTTATTAATTTGACTTCGATTATTAATAATCCTCAAAACATACTGCTTTTGTTGTATTTTTTTTAAAATGGTAGAACAATGACTGGTTTTTAAAACAAGAATAGCCTAGCAATCGGAAATTTTAGACAAGCCCTAATTATTTGGCATTTAATAAAAAAATTTCGGCATTCTTTTCTTTTCAAATATTTAAACTTATGCTGCAGCGAGTGGGGGGGGGGGGCAAAACTATTGATTCCATTTCCCCCTCCCCAAAAAAATATCTTTTTATCCTATCAAAATATTGAATGTGTCTTTAATTTTAACTATTGATTTTAATACTAAATAAAATTTAGGTAGCTTTGCCTTTCAAAAATTAAAAATATACATTTCCTTGTTTTAAGGATTGACGATTTTTTTTTCACTATTTATAATGTATCAATAATTTTATATATAATGACAAACAAAAAAATTGAAGAATTACTAGGTGCAAGCGCAAATACTTTATTGAATCACCAGTGCAAAACCATTTCAAAAGATCTTATCCAAACTCCTGGTGCAGATTTCGTTGATCGTAATTTTATTTATTCCAATCGCAACCCTCAGGTCCTTAGGAGTTTAAATCAATTGTATAATTCAGGGCGCCTGGCAGGCTCTGGTTACATGAGTATTTTGCCCGTGGATCAAGGGATAGAGCACAGTGCAGGTGCTACTTTCTCCCCCAATCCTATTTATTTTGATTCGGAAAATATTGTAAAACTTGCTGTAGAGGCTGGCTGTAATGCTGTTGCTTCTACCTTTGGTGTATTGGCATCTGTTTCCCGCAAATACGCCCACAAAATACCCTTCATTGTAAAGTTAAATCACAACGAATTTTTAACCTATCCTAATAAAT
Organism: Chitinophaga pinensis; assembly: GCA_945865315.1. GTDB lineage: Bacteria > Bacteroidota > Bacteroidia > 2-12-FULL-35-15 > 2-12-FULL-35-15 > 2-12-FULL-35-15. The sequence goes on from CAMBDK010000004.1 coordinate 42,706, forward strand.
TCGACCAAATTATGTTCGGTTCTGTAGAGGCTGCTTGGAATATGGGGGCGGTTGCTGTTGGTGCAACTATTTATTTTGGATCTGCTGAATCGTCCAGGCAAATTGTTGAAGTTGCTAAGGCTTTTGAACGTGCTCACGAATTAGGTATGGCAACAATTTTATGGTGCTATACCAGAAATAATGCATTTAAGAAAGATGGCGTTGATTATAGTACTGCTGCCGATTTGTCTTCTCAGGCCAATCATCTAGGAGTAACTATTCAAGCGGATATAATTAAGCAAAAACTTTCTGATAAAAATGGCGGCTATAATGCAATTAATTTTGGAAAAACACATCCTAAAGTATACTCTGAACTAACTACCGACCACCCAATTGATCTTGCTCGTTATCAGGTTGCTAATTGTTATATGGGGCGCATTGGATTAATTAACTCGGGAGGTGAATCAAAGGGCGATTCAGACTTGTCGGAGGCTACAATTACCGCAGTTATTAATAAAAGAGCTGGTGGCCAGGGTTTAATTTCTGGTCGTAAAGCATTTCAAAAACCAATGAAACAAGGAATTGAATTGTTAAACACTATTCAAGACGTTTATTTGGATAAATTGATTAATATTGCTTAAGAAATTGCAATTTTTTTTGTCAATTTAGCTTTTTTTACTGTTCATAATAATTTCGACAACAAAATCTTTAATACTTGAAAAATGAGTTGGTTTAAACGTGTTAAAAAAGGTATTACTACCTCTACCGAAGATAAAAAGGAAACTCCCGAAGGTTTATGGTATAAATGCCAATCCTGTAAAAAACTAATATCCTCTAATGAACATGTACAAAATCTTTATGTGTGTTCTCATTGTGATTATCACGAAAAAATTGGCTCTGCCGAATATTTTGAGTTCATTTTTGATAATAATGAATTTATTGAGTTGAATGCTAACTTAATGGCTGCCGACTCCTTAAGTTTTACCGATACAAAAAAATATTCCGACAGATTAATAGATACTCGTAAAAAAACAAATTTAACAGACTCTATAAGAACTGCTCATGGTACCGTTGGGGGCGATGATTTAGTAATTGCATGCATGGATTTCACATTTATTGGTGGCTCTATGGGGGCTGTAGTTGGTGAGAAAATTGCTCGTGCCATTGATTATTGTATCCTAAAAGGTATTCCCTTATTGATTATTTCTAAATCTGGGGGTGCTCGTATGATGGAAGCAGCCTTCTCTTTGATGCAAATGGCAAAAACAGCCGCTAAATTATCCCTCTTGGCTCAAGCTAAAATACCTTATATTTCATTACTTACCGATCCCACTACTGGTGGCGTTACTGCATCCTATGCAATGCTGGGCGACTTAAATATTGCTGAACCTAACGCTTTAATTGGGTTTGCTGGCCCTCGCGTAGTTAAAGAAACCATTGGTAAGGACTTGCCTAAAGGTTTTCAAACTTCGGAGTTTTTACTTGAACATGGTTTTTTAGATAAAATTATTAACCGTAAAGATTTAAAAATTCAGCTGATTCAATTGCTTGGCTTTTTTAAAAATTAATTGCCGAAGCTTTAAATAATTCAATTGGTTTATGAGAATGCAACTTTGAACGAAAAAACTGCATCTGCAGTTAATATAATAGTCCAACTTAAAAATGAAAAAAATATTCCTTTTATTATTTTCTATCTTTTTATCTGATATTTCTAACGCTCAAGGTAAAAGTTTCGATGTGCGTTTACTTTCTAAGTTTTCAGAAATTGAATTAATCCAAATGGAAAAAAATAATTCTGAAACATTAAAATATTGGAACTTTTTTGCTGCCAATGCCTTTCAAATTATCGCCTTGCCAAGCCAAAAATCTAATGCCCATGAAATAAGGGGGCAGGTTAAAATTATTGATTTAAATAATGTAAACATTTTCGATATGAAATTGTATCCTTTGCCAAAGGATTACCAATACTATCGAATTGAAGAAAGCAATAAGCTCTTGGTGATTTTTTCGGAGGAACAACTGAAAACAAAATATTCAAAACAAATTAAATAACTGTATCCAATGAATTTAAAAATTATTTTTATTCTGTTATTTTCTATTGTAAATGCTCTTTTTTCGCATGCCCAAATTTTAATAACGGATGCCGATAATGGCACCTCCAACCCAGTTGCTTGTCCCTCTTTTAATGATGGTTCTGTTCAGAATTTTTTTGATTCGGGCGCTGCTGCAGCCGATTATAGCAGCAATGAAAATGAAGTAATTACTTTATGTCCCGATTTAGTTAATGGTGGTAAACTTTCTGTTTCTTTTGCCACTAATATTGGTTTTACATGGGATGTGAAGGGTTCGGATACACTATACATCTATGATGGTTCAAGTACAGCAGCCCCCTTAATAGGCGCCTACAATAGTGTTACCAATCCTAATGGCCTTTTTATTACTGCCAGCTGGACCAATACAAGTGGTTGTTTAACTTTTAAATTTGTATCGGATGGCGCAACTGTAGGAACAGGGTGGGGGGCAAACATTTCTTGCGGTAACCCTCCTCAGCCTTTTAACTCCCATATTAAGGCGTTTTTAAATGGACTGGGCACCGATCTTTTAAATCCGGCAGATACAGGTTATGTCGATATTTGTTTTGGTGATTCTATATTATTTATGGCTTCTGGTACTTATCCTTATTCTCCTGTTTTTCCTGCTACATTTCCTGGTTATATTCAAAATGATAATAACTGTAGTTATTTATGGGATATTTCTGATGGATCTTCCGCCAATACTAATACTATATGGTTTAAACCACCCAATAGGGTAGGTTATTTAGTTAAATTGAGAATGACCGACCCTGTTAATAACATTGATGTTATTCAATGTAAAATCAGAGTTTCTACTATCCCTAGTTTTGCCCAAATGGCAGGTGCTCTTGATAATACCATTTGCCTGGGTGAATCTACTGTAATAATTGGCGGGGTTGCAAATGGCAATACAGTTGGCGTTGCTGGAACCCAATCATCCTTTGAAACAGGTGGCGTTTTTGCCGGTCTTACTTATTTGCCCGATGGGTCCGGAGCAAATTATACCACTAGTGTTGCAATAACTGGTTTTTTACCCGGACAAACCATTAATAGCGCTTCCGACATTCAACAAATGTGTATCACTATGGAACACTCCTTTTTGGGTGATTTAGAAATGACGCTTACTTGTCCTAATGGTACTGAAGTATCAATTTTTAATGGGTATGATGGGTTTGGTTTCCCAGGTGAGTTGGTTCCTGGTGGATTTGGTGGTGGTGGAACCTTTTTAGGTCAAGCTGATGATAATGGAAATGGAACACCAGGTATTGGTTGGGAATATTGTTTTGCTTCAAATGCTGCTTGGGGTAATTTCGCTGTTGAATATGCTACTAATAATTTTACTTCTGTGTCTTCCCCTTCTTTGGGTTCGTCCATGCCTTTAGGAACGTATAAGCCGGAAGGGAATTATTCCAGCTTTATTGGATGTCCCATAAATGGAAACTGGACCATCACCGTTAGAGACAATCAAGGTATTGATGATGGTTATATTTTTGAATGGGGAGTTTTCTTTAATCCTCTTATTAACCCTAATTCAGAGTATTATACACCCTCAATTGTTTCTGAAAGCTGGCAACCCGACCCCACCATTATATCAGGCCAAAATGATACTGCTATTACAGTAAAACCTACCGTTCTGGGACCTCATTCCTATACTTTTTCCGTTACTGATAATTTTGGTTGCACCTACGATACCACTGTTACTATTCAGGTTTTGGGCCTTACGGAATCCTTCTCAAGCGTGCAAACTTGTGATAACTTCCAACAAATAACAGGTATGGCTGCTCCGGGTACCGTTAGCTGGACAATTGATGCTCAGCCTCTGGGTTCAAATGTTATTTTTAGCCCCAGCACAAATGCTTTAAACCCATTGATTACAGTAAATAAACCTGGTGAATACCAAATTAAGATAACGGATAACGTTTGTAACCATGCTACAGCTGTCACCATTCAGTTTTTGGATGATCCTCATCCCAATATAAAGGATACTTCGCTTTGCTTAAATAATATATTGGCGCTGCTTGCCTCAGGTGGAGGATTGGGCTCAAGCTATTTATGGAGTAATGGTTCTGTTGATTCTATAACTCAAATAACAGAAAGTGGAACTTATTATGTTGCTGCTACCAACCTATGTGCAACTATTACTGATTCTGCTGCCGTTGTCTTTTTTTCCTGCGATTTGAATGTCCCAAATGTGCTTACTCCTAATGGTAATGATTTAAATGAATTGTTTTATTTGAAAAATTTGGAATTCTATCCAAACACTGCATTAATCATTTTTAACAGATGGGGAGCCAAACTATTTGAAACGGATAACTACCAAAACGACTGGAAGGGAAGTAAATACAACGATGGAGTTTATTATTATATCCTTTCAGGCCCTAAATTAATTGAACCTCAGACTGGCTTTTTTCAAATTATAAGATAATTGCTCTCCAGTATTGTTGATGAATTATAATTTTAATGGTAGCTAAATAATAAATTTCTCCCATTTTGAATTTAATGTTTACGTTCGTTTAATTATTAACTTTGACCCTCGAATTATTAATTCATAAATTTTTATTTTTAAAATAACCCACCATGCCAAAAGGATTTTATACTGTCCCCGTTCCTGTGAATGAACCTGTAAAAAGTTATGCTGTAGCTAGTGCAGAAAGAATCGCATTAAAAGCGATGCTTCATGAATTGCGCTCTCAGGAATTAGACATACCCATGTACATTGGTGGTAAGGAGGTTCGTAGTAATGATAAAGTTCGGCTTGCTCCTCCTCACGATCACAAACATACCTTGGCCTATTTTCATAAAAGTACTAAAGAGCATGTAAAACAAGCCATTGATGCAGCTTTAGCTGCCAAGCAATCCTGGGAAGAATTGCCTTGGGAACACCGCGCAAGTATTTTTTTAAAAGCTGCAGAGTTAATTGCTGGTCCATATCGTGCTAAATTAAATGCTGCAACCATGCTGGGCCAGTCAAAAAATGCATACCAAGCTGAAATTGACGCCTCTTGTGAACTTGTTGATTTTCTGCGCTTTAACGTGCTTTATATGACTGAAATATATAAACAACAACCTCCCGTTGCAGGTACCGGATTTGGTGTTTGGAACCGTTTGGAACAGCGCCCCCTGGAAGGATTTATTTATGCTTTAACCCCTTTTAATTTCACTGCTATTGCAGGGAATTTACCAACTGCATGCGCAATGATGGGTAATGTAGTAGTTTGGAAACCTTCCAACACGCAAGTATATTCAGCAAATGTTTTGATGGAAATATTTATGAAAGCGGGTATCCCTGATGGCGTTATTAATTTAGTTTACCCTTCCGGACCAGATGCTGCTGAGGTGATATTTGCACACCCCGATTTTGCAGGGATACATTTTACTGGCTCTACTGAAGTATTTCAAAATATATGGAAAACAATTGGTAATAATATTCATAAGTTTAAAACCTACCCCCGCATTGTAGGTGAAACGGGTGGTAAAGATTTTATTTTGGCACATAAATCCGCCGAGGCTACAGTTTTGGCAACTGCTTTAAGCCGAGGTGCTTTTGAATACCAGGGACAAAAATGTTCCGCCGCTTCTCGCGCCTATATCCCCAGTAATCTATGGGAAGAGGTAAAACTGTTGCTCATTAATGATCTGAAATCTTTTAAAATTGGCCCAACCGAAAATTTTACAAATTTTATTAATGCCGTAATCGATGAAAAATCATTTGATAAATTAGCTAAATATATTGATGCAGCTAAAAATGATAAGGAAATTGAAATCCTTATTGGAGGGAATTGCGACAAGTCTGCTGGTTATTTTATTGAACCTACAATTATTGTGACTAAAAACCCAAGCTATGCTACTATGTGTGAAGAGCTATTTGGGCCCGTTTTAACCATTTATGTTTACGACGCTGATAAATTTGACGAAATCCTTAAAGTTGTTGACGCTACTTCTATTTATGCATTAACGGGTGCAATTATTGCTCAAGATAGGTATGCAATTGAAAAAGCAACAAGAGCCTTGCGCAATGCTGCTGGTAACTTTTATATCAATGATAAATGCACTGGTGCAGTTGTTGGCCAACAGCCATTTGGTGGTGCCAGAGGGTCTGGGACAAATGATAAAGCTGGAGCAATGATAAATTTACTGCGCTGGGTTTCTCCTCGTACCATTAAAGAAACATTTGCTCCCCCAACAGATTATAAGTACCCATTTTTAATTGCTGATTAAATTAGCTTAAATATCCACATTTCAAAGAATATTTTTTTGAAATGCTACTCATAAGTGAAGTTTTCGAAATAAATCCGTAAATTAAATGGTTCAAAAACTGTGTGTTTTTTTTTGTCTTGATACAAAAGAAACAAAAAATCAATAACAAACGATTCCTCCCCACCTGCGATACTGCATCGCGTTTGTTCATTCCTCAAGCACCTTTTCATAAGGATGTTTTTTGCAAAAAAATGAAAGCATCTGTTTTTATTAATATATCTGTTTTGTCGAAATTTTTTTTAAAGATTTACTAAGAAGCAATCGTTTCGGAATGTTTTACCACCTATTCTTTGCATCTAGTGCTATAAAAACTTTTAAAAGGTCATTTTGGTAGCCTGCTTTATTGTTTTAAAAAACACTATCCTCTTAAAATCAATAGTTTAGATTGAATATCGGGACTAAATAAATCATAATGTCAAAATATATCCATGTTGATAAGTTTTAAGCTTTGCCTAATTGTTTGCTATTCAGTTAGTTTTGTTAGTCAGCTTAACTCTTTTAGAGCTATTCCGGCTCAATAAAAATCAAATTTTAACCTTAATTACATTAAAAGTCCTTATCTTTGCAATCTCTAAATTAAGAGAGATAAAAATTTATAGTACTAACCCCTTCAGTTTTAATAAAAATTTTTAACTGAATACAAACAAATTAATACAATGTCTGAAACAGAAACAGAAACATTAAAAACAACAGCAAAAGCTACAACTCCTGTAGATTTAGAAAATTTTGATTGGAGCGCAGTTGGTAAAAAGCAAGAAGGCTATACAAAAGAAGAGCGTGAAAAATTAGAGGCTGTTTATGAGAAAACGCTTAAATCAGTTGCCACCAATGAAATTATTGATGGTAAAGTTGTTGCAAAAAATAATAAAGAAGTTGTTGTTAATATTGGATATAAATCAGATGGCGTTGTTCAGCTAACTGAATTTCGTTATAACCCCGATTTAAAAATTGGTGACATAGTAGAAGTATACATTGAAAGTCAGGAAGACAAAAATGGTCAGTTAATACTTTCTCACAAAACTGCCCGTGCAATGAAATCTTGGGAAAGGGTTAATAGCGCATTAGAAACAGGTGAAATAATTCAAGGATTTGTTAAGTGCCGCACAAAAGGTGGATTAATTGCCGATGTATTTGGTATCGAAGCATTTTTACCTGGTTCTCAAATTGATGTTAAGCCAATTCGTGATTATGATGTTTATGTTGGAAAAACAATGGAATTTAAAGTCGTTAAAATTAATAACGAATTTAAAAATGTTGTAGTTTCTCATAAAGCACTTATTGAAGCAGAATTAGAAGTTCAGAAAAAAGAAATCATTTCTAAATTAGAAAAAGGTCAAGTATTAGAAGGTACAGTTAAAAATATTACATCTTACGGTGTATTTATCGATTTAGGTGGTGTGGATGGTTTGGTTCATATTACTGATCTTGCATGGGGGCGTATCAATCACCCAGAAGAAATTGTTAAATTAGATCAAAAGATTAATGTTGTTATCCTTGATTTCGATAATGAGAAAAAACGCATCGCTTTAGGTTTAAAACAACTTTCTGCACATCCTTGGGATTCTTTAAAAGCAGATTTAGCTATTGGAGATAAAATTAAAGGTAAGGTAGTTGTAGTAGCTGATTATGGCGCATTTGTTGAAATTGCTCCTGGTGTTGAAGGCTTAATCCATGTTTCTGAAATGAGCTGGAGCCAGCATTTACGCACTGCTAACGATTTCTTGAAAGTTGGTAATGAAGTTGAGGCCCAAGTTTTAACACTTGATCGTGATGATAGAAAAATGTCATTAGGTATTAAACAATTGGTACCCGACCCTTGGTCTGTTGTAATTGATAAATATGCTAAAGGAACTAAACATACAGCTACTGTTCGTAACTTCACCAATTTTGGTATTTTTGTTGAGCTAGAAGAAGGTGTAGATGGATTAATTCATATTTCAGACCTTTCTTGGTCTAAAAAAATTAAACACCCATCTGAATTCACTAAACTGAATGACGTTATAAATGTGGTTGTTCTAGAAATTGATGGTGAAAACCGCAGATTAAGTTTAGGACATAAACAATTAGAAGAAAACCCTTGGGATGTTTTTGAAACAATATTTACCATAGATTCAGTTCATCAAGGTACTATCATTAATTTAATCGAAAAAGGTGCTATTGTTTCAATGCCATATGGTGTAGAAGCATTTGCTCCAACACGTCATTTGGTTAAAGCGGATGGTACTGCTGCTAAATCGGAAGATGTATTGGAATTTAAAATACTTGAGTTTAATAAAGAAGGAAAAAAGATTATTGTTTCTCATAGCAAAATATATGAAGAGGTAATAGCTTCAGAAAAAGCAGTTGTTAGCAATGAAAAGAAAACTGCTGGAGAGGATAAAAAAACCGCTAAAAAAGTAAAAGATGGTCCTGAAAAAAATACGCTTGGCGACATGGATGTTCTTTCTAAAATAAAAGCAGATATGGAGAAAATGGAAAATAAAGCAAAATCAGCAGAATAATTTTAGTCCTGTTTTTATTCTGTTAGTTAACAGAATAAATCTAAAAATCACGCCATGGTTTTTAGTAAACCTCACCCAATTGGGTGAGGTTTTTTTTTATTGAAATTTTAATTGGAATATTCCTTTGGTAAAAAAAAGCAGGATTGCTTGTATAGTATACCTGACAGATCTTTTTTTATTCTGTAAAATGCTTCATTCATCTATAGTATTTGTCCTAAAAAAAAATCATTATAGTGAAGTTTTCGCAATAAATCCGCAAATTAAATGGTTCAAAAACTGTGTGTTTTTCTTTTGTCTTGATACAAAAGAAACAAAAAATCAAGAACAAACGATTTTTTCCCAACTGCAACACTGCATCGCGTTTGTTCATTTCTCACGCGCGTTTTCATAAAGATATTTTTTGCAAAAAAATGAAAGCATTGGTATAAATCGAACATTATCGACAGACTCTAATTACTGGAAGGTAATTTGATAGTTGTTTTGGGGTGTTTTTTTGAAAGGTGTTTTTATGTTTTTTTTTAAAAGTATAATAATAATTCTACTTTTTTTCTCTCAATTCGAAATTTTTACCCAGGTATACTCTTCGCACCTGTTCATCATTAGCCAGTTCCTCTGCAGTGCCCGCCTTTAATATGCTTCCTTCAAAAAGTAAATATGCCCTGTCCGTTATTTGCAAGGTCTCTTGTACATTGTGGTCGGTAATTAATATACCAATATTTTTTTGTTTGAGTTTGGCAACAATATTTTGTATGTCTTCAACGGCTATAGGATCCACTCCTGCAAAAGGCTCGTCTAACAATATAAATTTAGGGTTTGCGGCAAGGCATCTTGCAATTTCTGTACGTCTGCGCTCCCCACCAGATAACCTGTCACCCATATTTTTACGGATTAATTGTAAGTGAAATTCGTTCAATAAATCTTCTAGTTTTTCACTTTGTTCTAGCTTATTTAATTTCGTCATTTCTAGAATTGCACGAATATTGTCTTCTACACTTAATTTTCTAAAAACAGAGGCCTCCTGTGCTAAATACCCTATCCCTAATTGCGCACGCTTATACATAGGCTCTTCTGTAATATTTTTATCATCTAAAAATATATTTCCTGCATTGGGTTGTATCATTCCAACTATCATGTAAAATGAAGTAGTTTTTCCTGCGCCATTTGGGCCTAATAGGCCAACAATTTCACCCTGTTTCACTTCTACACTTACATCCTTTGCAACAGTTCTGCTTTTGTATTTTTTTATTAAATTTTCTGTACGTAATATCATTCATTTTGAAATTAAAATGTGAATTGAAGTGTTCCTTTTATCGTAAATGGAATTGCTCTTGGCATATCTAAATATGTTAATCGCCAAACAGCATCAAGTCTAAATATTTTAAATATATTTTCAATACCTGCAGAAGCTTCCAGGTAAGGACCAGCAGAAAGTGTACTCAAAAATGAAGGAAATATAAGCAAATCGTTATTTTTTTCTTGTACCCTGCCAATTATTGCTTTTCCTCCTACAACTTCCCGCCATTTTAATTTTCGCATTAGCGGTACCTTATTAAAGAAAAATCCGTCAAAATGATGGGATAAGCTCATTGATGCATATTCACTACTTGCAAATTCATAATAATTCATACTATTATATGCATAAATATCATAAATATATGTTTCATTGCCTCCGTGTATTGTCATTAATGGATAAGGTAATTTACCCCAAATTTTACCATATTCAAGTATATAATCAAAATATCCAATAGGATTTATTCGAATACGGTCATCAAGATTTATTGTTAATTTTTGATAATTATAATTACTGAAAAAAATGTTTTTTATACCTAAAATATATTGCGCCTGTATAATTGGATAAGGTGTTCCTAAACTTGCTCTGGAAAAAGTTCCATTTATAAATTTTTCATTGTAAGCAAATCTTGACAGAATACGGATTTCCGATGTAGCAATATTTTCTTTATAGGCTATGGTTGGAGGCTTTTTTATATATTCATAATGAAAATCAGCTAGTGGGTACATTTGTCTGTTATAAAAGCTAATACGGGAGCTAAAGCCCGAAAACCATTCTCTCTGTATATATGTATTTATTTGTTTAATATTTGTTAAATTACGCAATGGGGTTATTCGAAACAGCGATGCTAAAATATTGTCGGATGTAAAACCATTTTGACTTTGACCTAATATTTCATTATCGTTTTTATAATATATACCCACTATTGTACGTGGGTTTTTGTCTAAATAACATTGCAAGCCAAGGTTGTATTTTAATTTCTCATCTCTGGATCCAAATGCCACATAACCACTCAGTTCATACCATTTACTGAATTTATCGCTGGTACGTCCACCAAATCTAAAACGTTGTCCTTCAATTTCATTATAACTGTATATGTTATAATAGGGACCGTATTCAAAATTGCCTTTCAATTTGTATCCTGTTAAAAATAGCTGAATAATATCCACCCATGTTTTGTATATTGGCAGTGATTGCAAGGTGTCTACCATACGGTAAATTTCTTTTTCATTTTCCGATAATGAATCGTGTCGGTTTTTAGTCCAAAATAAATCACTTTTATTTAGCGCATCTTCTTTCACTTTTAAATTATCTGTAAGGGAGTAAAAGTTATCTTCTTTTGGTTGGTTGATTTTGAAATTTTTGTAAGATGCTGTTTTACGGCCATACAGCCCTAAGATGTCTTTATTTTTTCTGTTGATAGGGAAAGGGTTAAAATCAATTACTAATCTTTCTTTTTCCATCATCCATGCATTATCTACTTTTTTATATGTTTGCACTACTGCAGTTGAGTTTATGAAATTTATATTGGCATCTTCTGCCAGACTCATCTCTATCTGTTTGATGGCAAATGAAGTATCCGTTGCCCATAGATTGCCTATAAATGCTAACTCTTGTTTGCGTTTTGGTTTAAATTTTATTTGGTAGCACTTGATACCATCAATTAGGATGCTATCAATTAAATAAAATTTGTAAAATAATAAGGCGTTATCAGAAATAGGACTTGTGAAATTTTTACCGAATACTATTATATTATTATCATAGATATTTACTTTTTGGTACATATCACCCATAAACTGTGAAACACTTGCGTCTTCAAGGCCTGCCAATTTGCTTGCTTTTATTGTTTCGTTTCTGATTTTCGGGTTTTTACGAAAATAAAAATCAGAAATAGACTCCGTCATAAAAATTGGTAAATAAGGTTTTTCTTTAGCGTTACTGCTATCTATATTATCGAAAATAAATGAAAATGGTTTAAGTAATTTTTTGTTTTTGAAATCATCACTTATATTATTTAAATCAAATTCTATTTTATTATAGGCCTCGTATTCATAGGCAGTTAGTTTCTCAATATCATTGATGTCTTTATTAGCAATGATTTTTTTAAGTATACGATGTGCTGGATTTTCGCCAGGAAGAATTTCAATGGTAGCTAATTCTAAGCCTTGTGTGAGGCCTATTTTTTTCTCTTGGGTGAAACCATATTTAATAGCCATTACCACTTTATTATATCCAACATAAGAAATAATTAATGAATCACATTTTTCGGTCGAAGAGACTCTAAATTGCCCATCAATATCAGTGTTAACGCCTGATTTGGTTCCTTTTAATAATACATTTACAAAGGGTAAAGGTTCGTTTGTAATGACATCTACTATCTTGCCAATTACGGTGGTAGTTTGCCCATTACAATTTTCGCTCGTAATAACTATTATTAATATAATTAATAAGGCAAATTGAGTAAAATAATATATTGTTTTTTTAATCAAAGTTGTAAATTGTTATTTTATTATAAAATTTATTAATAAAGCCATATTAAAATATCTAAGTTAAGTTTTCGAAATAAATCCGCAAATTAAATGGTTCAAAAACTGTGTGTTTTTCTTTTGTCTTGATACAAAAGAAACAAAAAATCAAGAACAAACGATTCCTCCCCAACTGCAGTGCTGCATCGCGTTTGTTAATTCCTCACGCAGGTTTTCATAAGGATATTTTTTGCAAAAAAATGAAATCATCTGTTTTTATTAGTATATCTGTTTTGTCGAAATTATTTTGAAAGCTTTACTCAATAGCGTTCATTGAAATAAAAGCAGCAAATGAAATCTTTTCATTTTTCTATGCTTTAACTTTTTGTTTAATTACAAAGCGCGAAACAAATATACTCGCTTCGTATAAAAAATACAAGGGAAATGCCACCAACATTTGTGAAGTAACGTCAGGCGATGGGGTAATGATGGCAGCTGCCACCAAAATAATAATTACAGCATGTTTACGGTATTTGCGCATAAATTCTGGTGTAATTAAATTAAATTTTGTTAAAAAATATACAATGATGGGTAATTCAAATACGATACCAGAGGCAAGTGTTAAGGTTGTAACGGTAGAGATATAAGAATCCATCGTAAAATTATTTTCTACCATTTTACTCACTTGGTAATTGCCTAAAAAATTAATAGCTAGTGGTACAATAATATAATAGCTAAACAATACTCCTGTAATAAAAAGAAATGTAGATGAAATAATAAAACCTAAGGATGCTTTTTTTTCAACATCGTGTAGTGCAGGTTTTATAAAACGCCATATTTCCCATAGTATATAGGGAGAAGCAAGTATTAACCCTCCTAAAAAGGCAATCCACATAAGAGATGTAAATTGATCCGCTAAGCCAAGACTTTGAAGTTTGAATGTATAATTTCCAAAGCATAATTGATCCCCCAAGTTGAGCAGGTGCGATAATTTACAAAATGCCCGATAGGTTATAAAATCATTATTAAGTGGCCCAAAAATAATTGTATCAAATAAAAACTCAGGAAAGCAAAATAAAACGATGGCTAATATTAATATGGCAATTACGCACCTAATAAGATGGCCGCGCAGTGCATCAATATGCCCCCAAAAGGACATTTCACCTGTTCTGTTTTTTGCTTTATTAAAAAGTCCAATCAGTGCCATATATAATTAAGAGGAAAGTCCAAAATAATTAGTTAAATGAATTGAAGAAATAGTTTGCAAAGTTAATAGAATTTCAATAAAAATATATAGTTAAAACATTCGTCATTTTTGTTATTTCGCAAGATTTTATATAAATTTGCACTCGATTTTTAAAAAGGCAATTAATTTAATAAATAAACCAATAAATTTTCTAATTAAACAATTAATTATATTAATATGAATGAGTACGTAATTTATTTAGTTCCCGTATTAGGGATTTTAGGATTAATAGTAATGGCTATTAAGTCTGCATGGGTTAGCAAACAAGATCCTGGTGATGCCAAAATGCAGGAGTTAGCTGGATATATTGCTGATGGTGCAATGGCTTTTTTAAAGGCTGAATGGAAAGTGTTGAGTATTTTCGTTGTATTTGCGGCAGCTTTATTAGCATACTCAGGGACCATCCACGAAATAAATGGCCACCCTATTCATTCTAGTTGGATTATTTCTATCGCATTTATTATTGGTGCTGTATTTTCTGCTACTGCCGGATATATTGGTATGAAAGTAGCAACCAAAGCCAATGTTCGCACTACACAAGCAGCCCGTACTAGTTTAAAGCAAGCTTTGAAAGTTTCTTTCACAGGCGGAACGGTAATGGGATTAGGTGTTGCGGGTTTAGCAATATTAGGATTAGGCGGTTTATTTATTGTATTCCTTGCTATTTTTAAAGTAGTTGGTCCAGATGGTAATTCCATTGCAGATATCAAAACCGCTATCGAAGTTTTAACTGGTTTCTCTTTAGGAGCTGAGTCTATCGCTTTATTTGCGCGTGTGGGTGGGGGTATTTATACTAAAGCAGCCGATGTAGGTGCCGATTTAGTTGGTAAAGTAGAAGCTGGAATTCCTGAAGATGATGTGCGTAACCCTGCAACCATTGCTGATAATGTTGGTGATAACGTAGGTGATGTTGCTGGTATGGGTGCCGATTTATTCGGTTCTTATGTAGCAACTATTTTAGCAACCATGGTATTAGGTCAAGAAATAGATGCCTCAGCAGATAAATTTGGTGGCATGTCTCCAATATTATTACCAATGGTTATTTGTGGTTTAGGTATTTTATTTTCAATTGTTGGAACCTGGTTCGTTAGTATAAAAGATGAAAAATCAAATGTACAAAGCGCATTAAACCTAGGTAACTGGTCGTCTATGTTAATAACTGTTGTTGCTTCTTATTTTATTGTTATCTGGATGTTGCCAGAAACATTGAGCTTAAGAGGTTATGAGTTTTCAAAATTAAATGTATTTTATGCAATTGTTGTAGGGACTTTGGTTGGTGCAATAATGAGTATTGTAACCGAATATTATACAGCCATGGGTAAACCTCCTGTATTGTCTATTATTCAACAATCATCTACAGGTCATGCTACAAATATTATTGGTGGTTTGTCTGTAGGTATGAAATCTACTGTTATTCCTATTTTAACATTGGCTGCTGGTATCATGGCATCTTATTATTTCGCTGGTTTGTATGGTGTGGCAATTGCTGCTTCAGGTATGATGGCAACTACTGCTATGCAATTAGCTATTGATGCATTCGGTCCTATTGCCGACAATGCAGGTGGTATTGCCGAGATGAGTCAATTACCTCCAGAAGTGCGTGAACGTACCGATAATTTAGATGCTGTGGGTAATACAACTGCTGCCACAGGTAAAGGTTTTGCCATTGCTTCTGCTGCATTAACTTCTTTGGCTTTATTTGCTGCATTTGTTGGGATTGCTGGTATTGATGCAATAGATATTTATAAAGCAAATGTATTAGCTGGTTTATTTGTAGGAGCCATGATTCCATTTATTTTCTCTGCCTTGTGTATTCAAGCCGTTGGTAAAGCAGCAATGGATATGGTTCAAGAAGTTCGTCGTCAGTTTAGAGAAATTCCAGGAATTATGGAGTATAAAGCAAAACCTGAATACGAAAAATGTGTAGCTATTTCTACAGAAGCATCCATACGTGAAATGATTATGCCAGGAGCTATCGCATTAATAACGCCATTAATTGTAGGGTTTACATTTGGTCCCGAAGTTTTGGGTGGTTTATTAGCTGGTGTTACTGTTTCTGGTGTGTTGATGGGGATTTTTCAAAGTAATGCTGGCGGTGCTTGGGATAATGCTAAAAAATCTTTCGAAAAAGGAGTTATGATAAATGGTGAAATGTTTTATAAAAAATCAGAGCCACATAAAGCTTCCGTAACAGGCGATACTGTAGGCGATCCTTTCAAGGATACTTCTGGACCTTCCATGAATATTTTAATTAAATTAATGTCAATTGTATCTTTAGTAATTGCGCCTTACATAGCTGTTGTTTCTTCTGAAGATGAAGGTAGTGCTTGTGGATATTCGAATGAGAATATGATGGAGGATTGTGGCAGCATGCACGATTCTTGTGCAGGAATGTACGGTAAATGCGATATGAGTAAATGTGAAACGATGACAAAAGAAGAGTGTGCTAAGATGTGTGACGAAAATGAATGTACTGAAAACGAAAAAGCATATTACTTGAGCATGTATGGCGATGATGGGAAATTTATTGGACCAAAATGTGATATGGAGAAATGCATGTATATGAGCAAAGAAGCGTGTGCTGCTTATTGTGATTCAATGAAATGCACTGCCGCTGAAAAAGCTATTTGTGTTGAACATGCAGGAAAAACTCCCAAGAGTTGCTGTATGAAAAAGTAAATTTAAAATAGTGCTGCTGAATAGTTTTATTAATTTTTTTGTGCCGATATATATTCAATTTTAGCTTTTCCAGGCAGCGCATCCTTAACTGGAGCTTGTTTTCTATAGCAATAGTTAAATTATATATCTACTGCCTTCAATTTCAACTGAATAGGAAGTATGCTGTTAATTTACTGGAAAAAGCACATTATTTAATTTTTTATCTTTTAAAGGCATTTTTTCTATACAATTAAGGTCCTTCAAATTAATTATAAAAGCTTTTGTAAAAAAGGCTGGAATAAATTAATAGCCATGGAAAATAATTTTGGCCCCATATTATATAAAATTTAGTTTTTCTATAGTGTTTTGTATTTTAAAATACTGCTTTCTCATTATTAATAGGGTAATTCCTTCTCCGAATTTCAATTTTGATTAAATAAGTTCTAAATTTAGAAGGCACTTCTGCAGCTGAGAATATAAAAACAGCACTTTGTTTGGATGTGAAATTATTTATTTCATGAGTATTTGTTATACTAATTATAGTTTCAAAATACTCTAATCCCAAGCCCTAACGCACTTTCTCGATTCTGCTGGAAATGACCATGTGGGAAGTAATTTCCAGCGAAGTGGAGAAAGAGGGCGGCTTAATAAAAATGGACTAATATGACTAATATATATTTACAAATGGTATTAGTCAAGTTTTCGAAATAAATATGCAAATTAAATGGTTCAAAAACTATGTGTTTTTGTTTTGTCTTGATACCCTTCGGTAGTTCGAAAAATCCTCACCACAGTCTTGCTGAGGACAGGCTCCAGAAAAAAAATTAATAACAAACGATTCCTACCACCTGCAA